>WFTU01000177.1 GCA_015485375.1 Paracoccaceae bacterium
GCCTCGGGCGGGTTGTTTCTGGCCGTTCAGGGGCTGTTTTTCATGGAGAAGGGCGTCGAAGTCTGGCAGATCGGGCTGCTGTTCGGCATGGTCGGTGTGGTCACGGCGGTGCTGGAACTGCCGTTCGGGGCGCTGGCCGATATTTACGGGCGCATCCGGATCTATCGCGTGTCGGTGGGGATGTTCCTGCTGGCGGCGCTGGTGGCGATTTTCGCGCAGAGCTTCTGGCATTTGCTGGCGGCTATGGCGTTGATCGGGGTGTCGCAGGCACTTAACTCCGGTTCGATTGATGCCTGGGCGGTGGAGCGGATCAAGGAAAACGGGGACGAGGAGAAACTGCAATCCTTCATGTCGGTATTTCAGGCGGCAATGGCGACAGGACTGGCGGCGGGGGCAATCGGCGGCGGCTATGTACCGACACTGTTTCCGGCGCTCGAGGGGTTTCCGCCGACAACGTGGAACCTGATCCTGATCGCGGTGTTGCTACTTGGCACGCTGGTGCTGACGCCGTGGCTGTTCCATGAGGGCGAGCGGCTGGCCCCGCGCGAGAACGATGACATGTATGCGCAGGTGCGTGCCGGTGTGAAGCTTGGTTTGCAAAATGTCGTGCTGCGGGATTTGCTGGTTCTGGGGATGGTTCTGGGCTTTGCCATCATGCTGGTGGAGGCATACTGGCAGCCGCGTCTGACCCTGATTGCCGGCGCGCCGACCTATGCGGTGCTGGGATGGACCACGGGCGGGTATTTTGCCATGGCGATTGTCGGGCCGATGCTGGTGACGATGGTGGCGGGGGCGCTGAAAGCGGAACCCTCGCGCCAGTTGCTGGTGTTGCCGTTGTTTCTGGCTGGTGCGCTGTATGTGCTGGCGTTGCAAAATGCTGTGGGGCCGTTTGTGGCGGCCTATATGGCGGTGATGCTGTTTGTGTCGATGTTCAACCCGCCGGCCGTGACCTTGCTGAATGAACACACGCCGGACGAGGTGCGCTCCACCATGCAGAGCATTTTCAGCCTGACGATGCGCGGCGGCGGGGCTGTCGCGGCCTTCGGTTTTGCGGCGCTGGTCAAGCTGTGGGGGATTGTTGCGATCTGGCAGATTATTGCCGGTCTCGTCCTGCTGACAGGGGTATGGCGAATGCTGGTGCAAAGGGGGAAATAAAGTGCAGGCTTCTGTTGCCAGGTGCCTGCGAACCCCGCCGGCCTCTGCTAGGAGAACCGGACTTAAGTTTTCGAGTGTCTAGCTACTGCAATTAAGCAGCGATTGCCAGACGGCTCGGAGCACGATTGTCATTTGCAATTGTACTTTTCACGCCGATAACGGTGGCAGTCAGCCGGGTGAAAGCAAAACATCTTTAGACGTCCGTCGATCCTGTTTCGGCCCCGTGATCCCCAAATGAAGGATATTGGTGGAGCCGCCGGGTACCGCCCCCGGGTCCGATCCGCTTATTACATGCGCGTTTATCACCATAGTCCCCGAGGGGACGGGTTATATATAGGGTGTCGGAAGGGGTTTGGAAAGGGCTTACGACGAGGGTTTTATCAGCTCGCGGAACAGTTTTTCGCGGATCGAGCGGGGGTAGTCGCTGAAACCGCGCGAGGTGATGACGAAGCCGTATTTGGTGATGACGAAGCGGCGGTAGAATTCGGTGATGCTCAGGCCCATGGTATCGATGGCGAGGCCGTTGATCTCGATGCCCTGTTCGTCGGCGCGCTGGCTGGCGGTGCGGGTGCTGATACCGGCGTTTTCCGCCCCGTCGCCGGAGACGTCGATGACGCGGCGGGTGCAGTCGGAGACTTCGTCGAACAGGCTGGCGGAATAGGCGATGGCGTCGCCGACGGCGGTGTTGGAGCGGCGCCACGGGCGCTCCATCTGGCGCACGCGTTCCGAAAACCGGACGACCTCGTTGATCGAGAGCATGCGGCGCCACGGCAGGGTGGTTTCGACCTCTCCGGCGCCGGACCATTGCACGACCGTCAGCGCGACCTGGTTGAACACCAGCGTGTCGGCAATGGCGGGGTCGAGCAGGGCGTCGGCCAGCCCGTCAACCTGAAACCGGTATTCCGCACCGTCGATGGAACTGGACACGTCGAAGGCCAGCACCAGCGCCAGCTTGCAGGCAAAGGCGGCGGAGGGGGCCAGAAGGGTGGCCAGCAGGGTAAAAAACCGGATTTTCAGGTTGCGGAACAGGGGAAAACCTTTTGTTTGAATGCGCTGTGCCAGTATCGCGCAAGCCGGTATTTAATCAAGGGGCGGGCGGTGGCGGCATTTAATGGCTGTTCCCCCTTGCATCGAACGGCGATTCACCGTATTTCCCGTTTCGCACGGTACAGGGGTTTAGCTCAGTTGGTAGAGCATCGGTCTCCAAAACCGAGGGTCGTGGGTTCGAGTCCCCCAACCCCTGCCAGTGCGATTTCAGGGCGCTATTTTTCATAGATCCATGTGATGGTCGGGGCCATGAAGGCCTTTTCGGTAAGGGTCAGGGTGTTGCCCTCGACCGTGAAGCCGCGTTTGACGGTGTAGGACTGTTTGGCGCCGAGGAACCTGGAGCCGATGATCCGGTCCATCAGGCCGTCGGGGGCCTCGACCGTTTCGTCGATATTGAGGTTTACGTCGCGGACATAGCATTGGGACAGGATATTGCCGTCGATGCTCCATGTGCCGCGCCGCTCCATGTTGATCCGGAAATTCGCGCTGAAGCGTTCGCCGCCTTCGGATACGGTATCCATGGAGCCGCTGTCCTCGGACGAAAGGATGAAGGTGCCGTCGCTGTCGAGGGTCAGGAATTTGTCGATATCGGGGTAGTCCACGTTTTCCAGACTGTCGACCCGCTCCAGCATTTGCCCGATTTTGGCGCCCGTGCCGCCGCTGGCCAGCGTCCAACTGCCGACGAGGGCCGCTGCAGGGCCGGTGGAGAAGTCGGGAGCCCGGCAGGGGACACATTCGGCCTTCTCGAATTTCAGGGTGATGCGCTGGCCGTCGGCGCCGGTGCCGGTGGCGACGTATTTCAGCCGGATTTCGGGGTCGCCCTCCGAGGTGACGGTCATGGGGGAAACCTGCCATTCCTCGCCCTCGCGGCGCTGGATGCCGTAGCGGCCCTTGCGGTCCTCGTCGGAGATTTTCCATTCGCCGCAGGGGAGTTCGAGTTTGATGCGGGCGATGGTGAAGCGTTCTGCTTCCAGCTCGATATCCTTGCTGCGGTCGATCTTGATCCGTTCGGTGAATATCGGGTTCGAGGGGATGGAACGGCCTCCCGGCTGGGTGATTTTTTTGTCGATATAGTCACGCGCGAACTGCTGGAACTGGTCCTGTTCGAGGAAGGCTTCGAGCGCGTCGTCCTGCGAGCCGCCGGTGGCCATGGCGCCCATCAGGTCGAAAATCCGGCCCGATCCGTAATTCGCATCCAGCCAGAAGAAGAACACGACGTTTTCATAGGTCAGGCTGGTGAGTGCGGTTGTTTCCGAGTGGGCGTCGAAATCCTCGACAAATCCGTCGGAGTTGCTCCGGCCCTGAAACACCCTGTTTGGAAACCATTCCGCGGTGCCCTCGCTCCACCATTGGGAGTCGTCGGCTCCCATTTGTGCGCCGAAGTCCTTGAATTGCACGCAGTGGAAAAACTCGTGTGCGGCGGTGAAAACAAATTCGTCGGACCGGATCGACGGGAACATGGCAAACAGACAGGTTTTTTGCGGCGTGCCGCCGTCTCTGGCCACGATCCTGTCGGTAACGGCCAACAGGTCCTCGCCATCCAGAGGAACGTAGGGGGTGGGGGAAAGGTAGATTTCGACCGGATCGGTGCTGAAGGGGCCGATGTCGCGCAGGGTGCTGCCAGCCTCGGTAAGCGCATAGAGCAGATCGGTGATTTCCGGCTCTCCGACTTCGGGGCCGCCGTAGACTGTTACCTCCACGTCGCCGCGACCGGTCGGAATGGTGAAGCGGGATACTTCGGTGCAGTCGGCGAGCGCCGCCCCCGGTTCGGAGCCGATATCAGCCAGATCCTCGCGCGCAGGACAGGCCTGTGCCGGCAGGGCGGCGAGGAATGTCAGGAGCAGGGCAGTCAGCAGGGCAATCGGGAGTTTCACGAAAATCCTCCGGCGTTATGGTATCGAGTGTAGCACGCGCCGGTGTTTTTACAAAATACAGGGCGTGCGCTGGCCACTTGAATTCCCCTGCCGAACCCCGTATGTGGTCTCGCAGCACATACAAGCATGAATTCAGGAGTCGTCATTATGGCCAAAGCCAACCCATTGCAATTTGTCCAGCAGGTGCGGGCAGAAGTGTCCAAGGTTGTCTGGCCGAACCGTCGCGAGACGGGGCTGACCACCGCGATGGTCTTTGTTATGGTGACTCTCGCCGCGATCTTCTTCTTTATTGTGGACCAGATTATCCGTCTCGGTCTCGAGGGAATTCTCGCTCTAGCCTCTTGATTTCATTGGGGGCGCGCGGTATACGCGCGGTCTCCACTACGGCACGAGCGCGCTTCGATTCGTCTGCGCGCTCTGTTCTGTTCTGGACGGGTGGCGCAAGTCACTGAAATATTGAATAAAACCGGCGCGATGCGTCGCGATAACCAAAGGTCGAGCAACATGGCATTACGCTGGTATTCGGTAAGCGTCCTCTCGAATTTCGAGAAAAAGATCGCAGAGTCGATCCGCGAAGCCGCTGCCCAGAACGGTCTGGAAGACGAAATCGTCGAGGTTCTGGTTCCGACCGAAGAGGTTATCGAGGTCCGCAAGGGCAAAAAGGTGCAGGTCGAGAAACGCTTCATGCCGGGGTATATCCTGGTGAAGATGGAGATGACCGACCGCGCCTATCACCTGATCAACGATACCAACCGTGTGATGGGGTTCCTTGGCCCGCAGGGCAAGCCCTCGCCGCTGCGCGAGAAGGATGTGGCCCAGCTGCTGAACCAGGTCGAGGAAGGTCTGGAAAAGCCGCGCACGCTGATCTCCTTCGATATCGGCGAGACCGTGGACGTGACCGATGGTCCGTTCGAGGGTTTCTCGGGCATGGTCGAGGAAGTGGACAACGAGAACGAGCGCCTGAAGGTGACCGTTTCGATCTTTGGCCGGGCAACGCCGGTCGAACTGGAATTCATGCAGGTCAAGAAGCAGACCTGAATGTGAGCTGTGGGAGGCGAGCCTACGGGTAGACCGCACCACTAAACCGAATGCTGCCGGATGCTCCGGCGGCGGTGAACTTAAAGGAGGCCACAATGGCCAAAAAAGTAGCTGGCACTATGAAGCTGCAGGTTCCTGCAGGCAAAGCCAATCCCTCGCCCCCCGTTGGTCCGGCCCTCGGTCAGCGCGGGATCAACATCATGGAATTCTGCAAGGCGTTCAACGCCAAGACGCAGGATCTGGAAGCCGGTGCGCCTTGCCCGACGATCATCACCTATTATGTTGACAAGTCCTTCACCATGGACATCAAGACGCCGCCGGCGTCCTACATGTTGAAGAAAGCGGCGAAGCTGAAATCCGCTGCCAACAATCCTGGCAAGGAAACCGTCGGTTCCGTGACCACCAAACAGGTGCGCGAAATTGCCGAAGCCAAGATGAAAGACCTCAACGCGAACGATATCGAGGCCGCAATGCTGATCATTGCCGGTTCCGCCCGTTCCATGGGCATCGAGATCAAAGGGTAATCGTCATGGCTAAACACGGAAAACGTTACAATGCGGCGAAAGCCGCTTTCGAAGGCAAGCAGAACCTGTCTGTCGAAGAAGCTGTCGAGCTGGTGAAATCCGGTGCGACAAGCAAATTCGACGAGACGGTCGAGATTGCCATGAACCTCGGTGTCGATCCGCGTCACGCGGACCAGATGGTGCGTGGCGTTGTCTCGCTGCCGTCCGGCACAGGCAAATCCATGCGCGTTGCGGTTTTCGCACGCGGCGACAAGGCGGACGAGGCGAAAGCCGCGGGTGCCGATATCGTGGGTGCCGAGGATCTGATGGAAACCATTCAGGCCGGCAACATCGATTTCGATCGCTGCATTGCCACCCCGGACATGATGCCGATCGTCGGCCGTCTGGGCAAGGTGCTTGGTCCGCGCAACCTGATGCCGAACCCGCGGGTCGGCACGGTTACGATGGATGTCAAAGCGGCTGTCGAGGCAGCCAAGGGCGGCGAAGTGCAGTTCCGCGCCGAAAAGGCCGGTGTTGTGCATGCAGGTATCGGCAAGGCGTCCTTCGACAAGGATGCGCTGGTTGCCAACGTCAAGGCATTCATCGACGCGGTCAACAAGGCCAAGCCGTCGGGTGCCAAAGGTGCCTACATCAAGAAAATCGCGCTGACCTCCACCATGGGGCCGGGCGTGACGGTTGACCTCGCGGAAGCGGCGGCCAGCTAAGGAATTCCCCCGGCCAGCGGTCGGGGGATGTTTCGGATCATCGGCGCAAGCCAATGGTCCATCTGTCCAAGACGGTGGGTGATCGCAAGATCATAAATCCTGCCCGAGATAGGGAAACGATCGAGATCAGCGAGAGGTCCACAGACCTCGGGCGGATTTTGGCGGGAACCTGGACAAGACCCGAGACGTTGCGGCGCAAGTCGCGGCGAATATGAGCCGGAAGGGGCGACCCTTCCATGTAACTGGAGCAATATTGTGAATAGAGCCGAAAAAGAAGCAGTGGTCGCTGAACTCGACCAGATCTTCACGGACTCTGGTGTCGTCGTGGTTGCACACTACGAAGGCCTCACAGTTGCAGAGATGTCGGACCTCCGCCATCGCGTAAGCGATGCAGGCGGGTCGGTTCGTGTTGCCAAAAACAAGCTCGCCAAAATCGCCCTCAAGGGCAAGTCCACCGAATCCATGGGTGACTTGCTTACAGGGATGACTGTCTTCGCCTATTCCGAGGACCCTGTTTCCGCAGCGAAAGCCGTGGAAGCCTATGCCAAGGACAACGACAAGCTCGTTGTTCTCGGGGGTGCTATGGGCGACGATCTTCTTGACCCGGCCGGTGTCAAGGCAGTGGCAGCCATGCCGTCGCGCGAGGAGCTTATTGCTTCGATCGCGGCGTGTCTGGGTGCACCTGCTTCGAACATCGCCGGAGCGATTGGCGCGCCTGCAAGCAATATCGCGGGTATTCTTTCTACCCTCGAAGAGCGCGCGGCATAAGTCTGAATGCAATTGTTGGGCTGGATAGTCGGTAACGAAAACCACACCAGAACACATCGAAACTGAAAACGGAAAAGTAAAATGGCTGATCTGAAAAAACTTGCTGAAGAGATTGTTGGTCTGACCCTTCTCGAAGCTGCTGAACTGAAAAACATCCTCAAAGACGAGTACGGCATCGAGCCGGCTGCCGGTGGCGCCGTAATGGTTGCCGGTGCTGCAGGCGGCGACGCTGGCGGTGCTGCCGAGGAAAAAGATGAATTCGACGTAATCCTTGTCTCCGCTGGCGACAAGAAAA
>WFTU01000178.1 GCA_015485375.1 Paracoccaceae bacterium
GGTTCGGATGCAATATTCCGTAGCGATAGGTGCTCAGGGCCAGCAGGTCGCTATTCGCCATCAACTCCGTCACCGCAGGGATCTGCATTTGCGCCGTGCCTTTCGACTCGTCCTCGATCCCGCGCAGGAATTCGTATTGCACCGTCGAAAACACCGGCAAGTCCGGATGTTTTTCCTTTACGGCCCGATACACCGCCGCATTCAGACGCAAATAGGCGGGCCATTTGTCAGGTTCCCGCGCCAGCATGATATTCGCCTCGATCCCGATCGCCAGATAGTCGGGATCGAAAAACTCCACCCCGCGCAGAACATAGTTGGTGTAGGCCGTAATCACATCCGCATCGTCGAATGCCTTGCTCCGCCAGGCTTGCGGCAGCGGTTGGTTGTCACCACGGTTGCTCCAGTAGGAAGCAAGCGAGGCGCGATCCATGGCAAGCGGTGTGAAAGCCAGAAAAACCTCGGCGCCGTCCGGTGTCCGCGCCAGCCGGTCTTTCCAGTCTTTACGCAGATGCGCCGGAAAGCGCTTGCCGGTCAACGCCTCGGCCCACGGCACGCCATTGTCCATATGGTGCGCAATAATGTTGCCGTTTTGCGCGATAAAATCATAGGCACGGTCAATTCCGGCCAGCGACAGGTCCGGCGGCCACGGCGAAAATCCGAGTGCGGTATTGATCGGACCATTCCGGCAAGCCTCGGGCAAAGCCTGCGCTGACAGCGGCGTCGCCAGCAACGCCCAGAGAACAAATATCCTGACAAACAGATTTCGCATGGCCCCTCCCCCGCAAAACGATTTGGCAAGGTAACATGCGGATGAAGCGCGCAACAGGCATTCTGCCGTCATGTGCGTAATCCTGCCGAAATTCCCCGCGTCAAAAGGGCGGAATCCGTCTGGCCAAACGCAATATGCCCGTCTAGGCTCGCTGAAAATCCGGAAACAAGGACACCAGCATGGAACACCGCACCAACCATCTCTCGACCGCAGATATGCAGGCTGACGACGCCGCCCACCACCTGCACCCGTTCACCGATACATTGGAAATCAACGAACGCGGCGCGCGGATCATTACCGAGGCCCGAGGCGTGTATTTGCGTGACAGCGAAGGCAATTCCATGCTCGACGCCATGGCCGGCCTCTGGTGCGTCAACATCGGTTATGGCCGCAAGGAACTGGCCGAGGTTGCCTATCGCCAGATGCTGGAACTGCCGTATTACAACGCATTTTTCATGACCTCGCACCCGCCCGCCATTGCGCTGGCCAAAAAACTGGCGGAGCTGATGCCGGGTGATTTGAACCGCGTATTCTATGCCAGCGGCGGGTCGGAGGCCAACGACACCAACATCCGGCTGGTTCGCCACTACTGGGCCAGCATGGGCAAACCGGAAAAAACCGTGATTATCGCCCGCAAGAATGCCTATCACGGCTCCTCGGTCGGCTCCGGCAGCCTTGGCGGGATGGCTGGCATGCACGCGCAGGGCGGCCTGCCGATACCGGATATCACCCATATCGACCAGCCCTACTGGTATGCCGAGGGCGGCGACATGTCGCCCGGGGAATTCGGTCTGGCCCGCGCCCGTGAACTGGAAAAAGAGATCGAGCGGATCGGCGAAGGCAAGGTTGCCGCCTTCATCGCCGAACCAGTGCAGGGCGCCGGAGGGGTGATCATTCCGCCCTCCACCTACTGGCCGGAAATCCAGCGCATTTGCGACGAGCACGAAATCCTTCTGATCGCTGACGAGGTAATCTGCGCATTCGGGCGCACCGGAAACTGGTTCGGTTCCGAAACCTTCAATATCCGCCCAGATATCATGACCATCGCCAAGGGGCTGTCTTCCGGATACCAGCCGATCGGCGGCAGCGTTGTTTCGGAGCGGATTGCCAAAGATCTGGACACGCACGGCGGCGAATTTGCCCACGGTTACACCTACTCCGGCCATCCGGTTGCCGCGGCGGTGGCGCTGGAAAACCTGCGCATCATGGAAGAAGAGAAAATCGTCGATAATGTGCGCGATATTACCGGCCCCTACCTGAGCGAGCGCTGGGCAGCGCTGGCAGATCATCCGCTGGTCGGCGAGGCCCGCAATATCGGCTTCATGGGCGCGCTGGAACTGACACCGGACAAATCGGCCCGTGCGCCCTTTGCCGCAGGCGCGGGCACCGTCGGATTGATCTGTCGCGAGTTCTGCTTTTCCAACGGGCTGGTGATGCGTCATGTCGGCGACAAAATGATTATTTCGCCGCCGCTCGTCATGACGACCGAAGAGATCGACGAACTGGCCGACAAAGCCTGGAAATGTCTTGATCTGACCTTGGCCGAAGCAAAATCTCAGGGCCTGATGGTCGCGGGAGAGCGGTAGGAACAAAACCTCCGGCGTGAGCGCACGCCGGAGGGTCACGAGTACTCCGACTCCGCTTGCAGGCTTAACCATTTGGCAACCATTTTGCCGATACCCTCCGGTATATGTTTCTACCGGCTGAAGGGTTTGTCATGAAATTGGTGCGCACACTAACACTCGCGATACTTCTGCCCGCAACACAGATTGGCACACCTGCGGCAGCCTATTTCAGGGTCGACCAGTTTCTCGAAATCGGAAATATTGTTCCCGAAAACAACTGGGCTGTTCTGCGCCGCTACGTTCTTGTGTTCCCGATACACCCGACCGGATAATGCGGTGACCTAACTTGCCCTTCCATTTTATGTCGTCCTGCAGGATACTCTGTGCAGGAGAACTATCATGGGGCTGGCAGTAGCATTTGCACAAAAGAAAACCGGATCGGGCAAGACAACGCTGCTCATGCATCTTGCCCATAGCTGGGCGCACGCCGACAGGACGGTCGGGCTGGTCGATCTGGATCCGCGCAAGTCCCTGACGGGCTGGGCCGGCCTCGGGCGCGAGCTGCACCTGAATTTGATGCAAGCGCATGACTGGCGCGCAGCCGGCGATATTCGCGACAGCGCAAAAAAACACGACCTCACGCTTGTAGATTGCCCGACCGGTGTCGAAGCAGTGCTTTTTTCGGCGATTTCCGCCTGTGATCTGACGGTGATACCCTGCCAACCCACGGGGATCGATATCTGGGCAACCAAGGGGGTTCTGGACATATGCAAGCGAAAGGGAACGCCGGCCTGCGTTGTCATGAACCGCATTCCGGCAGATGGAAACGCGACGGATGACGCTGTGACACAACTCGCGGCATATGGCGCACATGTTCTCGACAGCCGTCTCGGAAACAGGGTGGCATTTTCGGCGGGTGTGTTATCCGGAAAGCCCATTGCGGGAAGCGAAAAGTCTTCCACTGCAAAAGATGAAATCGAGAGCCTTCGTCGGGAGTTGGACGGAATTCTCGCCAAAACATAGGGTAAACCATGCGTAAAACCGGATTTTTCGTCGACGAGCGCTGTTTTTGGCATTCGGGCGGTAACTATGCCCTAACTGCGCCGGTCGGAGGATATGTGCAACCGCTGGCCGCCGGCGGGTTGCCGGAAAATCCGGAAACCAAACGGCGGTTGAAAAACCTGCTCAATGTTACCGGACTCGCAGCCGAACTCGACTGCACCTCGGCAGAAGAAGCCGGATACGACGACCTCAACCGCATCCACCCTGCCGCCTATCTCGATGAATTCAAACGCCTGAGCGATGCAGGCGGTGGCGAGATGGGACTGCGCACGCCATTCGGCGCCGGCGGATATGAAATCGCCGCGCTCTCCGCAGGGCTGACGATCGCCGCGCTGCGCTCGGTCCTGACCGGAAAACACGACAACGCCTATGCGCTTTCGCGCCCGCCCGGCCACCATTGCCTGCCGGACTGGTCAAACGGTTTCTGCCTGCTCGCCAATATCGCCATCGCCATCGAGGCCGCGAAGGCCGACAACCTCGCCCCGCGCGTGGCGGTGGTGGACTGGGACGTGCATCACGGCAACGGAACCGAGGCGATTTTCTATGACCGCGACGATGTCCTGACCATCAGCATCCATCAGGAACACAACTACCCGCTCGACACGGGCGACGTGACGGATCGCGGCAAGGGTGCCGGATCGGGTTACAACATGAACATCCCGCTGCCACCGGGCGCGGGGCACAAAGCCTATCTGCGCGCCATGGAGCGGATCGTTCTGCCCGCGCTCGACGCCTACAAACCCGACGTGATCGTGGTTGCCTGCGGCTTTGATGCCTCCGGCGTCGATCCCCTTTCGCGCATGATGTGCAGTGCCGAGACCTATCGCCTGATGCCCCGCCAGTTGAAGCAAGCGGCCGACAGGCTGTGCGACGGCCGGTTAATGATGGCGCATGAAGGCGGATATTCCGAGGTCCATGTCCCCTTTTGCGGCCACGCGGTCTTGCAGGAAATGTCCGGCAGCACCATCGACGCGGGCGACGCCATGGGCGCGCGGATCGCCGGACAGCAACCCAATGCGATGATGGAGGACATCTATGCCAAGATCATCGACGAGATTGCCGCCAAGCTGGAAGCATAACCGCCGCCGTGACGCCGCGTCCGGCGAAGCAACACATCTTGACCCTGCGACATCCGCGCCCGATACATAACCCGTTAATTCATACAGGGAGATTTTCATGCACAAGGTCTATGAAAATGCCGCCGCCGCGCTCGAGGGCGTGCTGTTCGACGGCATGAGCATCGCCTCGGGGGGATTCGGCCTCTGCGGCATACCCGAAAACCTGATCGAGGGTATCCGCGACGCGGGTGTGAAA
>WFTU01000179.1 GCA_015485375.1 Paracoccaceae bacterium
CACCAGATCGTAGCCGTCGATGTCGTCGCCCCATTCCTCCATCTCGTCGAAGGAACGCACGCGGTGTTTTTCCAGCGCCACGCCGATCTCGGCCGCGACGGCGACGGAAAACCCGTCGATCTCGATGTCGTGTTTTACGCCGACGGACTGCACAAAAATCCGTGTGCCGTAGAATTTCTTCATGATCCCTTCGGCCAAAGGCGAGCGCACCGCGTTGTGGTCGCAGGCAAACAGCACCGAGGTGGGGTCGCCCTGCATCGCCTAGCCCTTGAAATGCAGGACGCAAATCAGCGTGAACAGACGGCGCGCGGTGGCCTTGTCGGTATTCACCTTGCCGTCAAGCCGTTCCAGCAGAATCCGCGAACCTTCGTCGTGGATACCGCGCCGCCCCATGTCGATCGCCTCGATCTGGCTGGGCGGCAGCCGTTTGACCGCGTCGAAATAGCTGGCGCAGATCTGGAAGTAATCCTTGATGACCTGCCGGAACGGGGTCAGCGACAGGTGGAACTCGCCGGCCTTTTCACCGGATTCCGTGTGCAGATCGAACACCAGCCGCCGCTCGCGGATCGACAGGTCGAGGGTATAGGGGCCTTCGGGGGCCGGTTGTCCCTCCCGACCGGGCAGGCCAAAGAGGTTTTCCTCAAGCAGGTCGAAAATCGCCACGCGGCGTTCCTGCTCGATCTCGGGCGTTGGCGCAGGCAGGCCGGTGTCGTCCAGCGTGATGTTTACAATGCGCTCCGTGTCAGCCATCGCCCTGCCCCGCGTTCAGCCGTTCAAGCCGCGCCGTCACAGACAGCCCGTGCGCCTCCAGACTTTCGGAACGCGCCAGCGTTTCCGCCGCCGGTCCGATCGCCCGCAGGCTTTCGGGTGTCATACGCGAAATCGTGGTTTTCTTCATGAAATCCAGTACGTTGAGGCCCGAGGAGAACCGTGCAGAACGCCCTGTCGGCAACACATGGTTCGGCCCGCCGACATAATCGCCAATCGCCTCGGGCGTCCATGCGCCAAGGAAAATCGCGCCCGCGTGGCGGATTTTTCCCATCAGGCTCTCGGCATCGGCAACGCAGAGTTCCAGATGCTCCGGCGCAAAGCGGTCGGACAATTCCGCCGCCTCGTCCAGATCGCGCACGGTGATAACCGCGCCGTAATCGGCCCAGCTTTTGCCCGCGATGGCACGGCGTTCCAGCGTCTCCAGCCGTTTTTCAATCGCCGCAATGACCGAACGCCCGAAGCCCTCGTCATCCGTAATCAGGATCGACTGCGCGCTTTCGTCATGTTCGGCCTGCGACAGCAGATCGAGCGCCAGCCAGTCGGGATCATTGTCCTTGTCGGCAATCACCAGAATTTCCGACGGTCCGGCGATCATATCAATGCCGACCCGCCCGAAAACCTGCCGTTTAGCCGCCGCCACAAAGGCGTTACCCGGACCGGTGATTTTATCGACCTTCCGGATCGTGTCCGTGCCGTAAGCCATCGCCGCCACCGCTTGCGCGCCGCCGATACGGTAGACCGTTTTCACGCCCGACAGCCGCGCCGCCAGCAATACCAGCGGGTTGACCTTGCCGTCCGGTGTCGGCGCGCAGATCACGAGGTTCTCCACCCCTGCCACCTGAGCCGGAATCGCGTTCATCAACACACTCGACGGATAGGACGCCAGGCCGCCGGGCACATACAGCCCCGCCGCCTCGACCGCATTCCAGCGCCAGCCGAGGTCGGCCCCGCTGGCATCCGTCCAGCGCGCATCCTCCGGCAGTTGCCGCTCGTGATAGGCGCGGATGCGCCCGGCGGCCAGTTCCAGCGCCGCGGCTTCCGCCGTAGGCACCTTGGCAATCTCGGCGTCGATCTCGGCCTCGGAAAATGCCAGCGTCTCGGGCGTCAGCTCCAACCGGTCGAACCTCGCGGTCAACTCGATCACCGCCGCGTCGCCGCGTTCGGCCACGTCGGCAATGATACTGCTGACGATATCGTCCACATTGGCGTCCGAATCCCGCTTCACGTTCAACAGATCGACAAACCGCGCCTCGAAATCGGGCTGCGTGGTGTTCAGGATAAAGGTCATGGCTTACTCGACAGGGTGTGTGGGAACTTTTTGCGAACGGGCGACATAAGGGCGCGAGACATCCGACAGCGTGACATCCAGACACTCGACCTCCAGCGCGATGGCGCCGTCTCCGGCTAGGGTCAGAACGACACGACCTGCCCCCTCCTCGCCTGCCTCGAAAGCGATATCGAGCAACTCGAACGCCGTGTCCTTGTCATTCGGATCAATCCCCTGCGCCAGAACTTTCAGGCAGGATTCAACCACCAGCAAGGACTGCACCCGCTCGTAGGGGCGGCCCTGTTTCTCGGCCGCCTCGCGGTCCTCCCAGCGGAAACGGTTGAGCAACATGGCAAAGCGGTGTTTCTTCGCCATCCATGCGATTTCCTTCGTCTCGCCGACAGCATCCTGCACATAGGTCGCGATGATCGTCAGGTCGTCGATTGTTTCGGCGCGCAGGCGCAGCGGCTGTTCGGCACCGTCCTCGAATGTTGCATCTGCCATTGTCTACTCCGAAATACGTTCGATTTTCGCGCCACAAGCCGAAAGCTTGCGCACCACATGTTCGTAACCGCGATCAAGATGGTAAACGCGGCTCACCACCGTTTCGCCCTCGGCCGCAAGACCGGCGAGGATCAGGCTGATGGAGGCGCGCAAATCCGTCGCCATCACCGGCGCGCCCTTGAGCGATTTCACCCCGTTAACCGTCGCATGACCGCCATGGACCTCGATATCCGCGCCCATGCGCATCAGTTCGGGCGCGTGCATGAAACGGTTCTCGAAAATCTTTTCCTCCAGCACCGAGGTGCCATCGGCAAAACACAGGAGCGCCATCATCTGCGCCTGTAGATCGGTCGGGAAACCGGGGTGGACCTCGGTGGTTACATCGACAGGCTTGATACCGTTCTTGCGCGACACAACCAGCCCGTTCGGGGTTTCGGTAATCACGGCCCCCGCCGCCTCCAGCTTGTCGCTGAAGGCCCCGACAAGATCGCGTCGTCCACCGAGCAGTTCCACCTCGCCGCCGGTAATCACCGGCGCGATCATATAGGTGCCGAGCTCGATCCGGTCGGTCACCACCTGATGGGTCGCGCCGTGGAGCCGGTCAACGCCCTCAACCGTCATCGTCGGCGTGCCTTCGCCTTCGATTTGCGCGCCCATGGCCCGCAGACATTCAGCCAGATCGACAATCTCCGGCTCCCGCGCGACATTTTTCAGAACCGTCGTGCCCTTGGCGAGCGTCGCGGCCATCAGCAGGTTTTCGGTAGCCCCGACCGAGGCAAACGGCAATTCGTAGGTTGCGCCAATCAGCCCTTTCGGAGCCTTGGCATGGACATACCCGTCCCGCAGATCCAGATCGGCCCCGAGCGCCTCCAGCCCGCTCAGGTGGATATCGACAGGCCGCGCACCGATGGCACAGCCACCCGGCAGGGAAACAACGGCATGGCCGTCGCGCGCCAGCATCGGGCCGAGCACCAGAATAGAGGCGCGCATCTTGCGCACGATGTCGTAATCCGCCGTATGGTTGGAAATCTTCTCCGTCCCGATCACCAGCACCCGCCCGTCCTGCAAGGCAGCGACCTCGCAACCCAGCGATTCCAGCAGTTCGGTCATCGTGCGGATATCCGACAGGCGCGGCGCGTTGGTCAGGGTCAGCGGCTCCTCGGACAAAAGCGCGGCCGGCATCAGCGTCAGACAGGCGTTTTTCGCACCGGAAATCGGTATCTGCCCGTTGAGCGGCGTGCCGCCGTTTACGATAATTCTGTCCATAGTGCCTGCCTTCGCTGCTGCCTTTATCGCCTTTTACGCAATGCGCACAGGCTTGTCACTCGGCTTTCGGTTCCGAATCCTTGCGCGCCCGCCCCTGCGCCTTGCGTCGGCGCAGATTCGCCCGCAATGCTTCGCGCAAGCGTTCCTCGCGCAATTCGGCAGGCGTTTTCTTTACCCCCTGCCCGTTGTTTTTATCCGGTGTTTTATCCGCCATGGTGCATTCTCTATAACAACATGCACCGAATGGTCCAGATTGCACTTGCACTCCCGAAAGATTCGGATAAAAAGCCCGCCAGACGCTGCCGTAGCTCAGGGGTAGAGCACTCCCTTGGTAAGGGAGAGGCCGGGAGTTCAAATCTCCCCGGCAGCACCATTTTCCGGATTTCGACCCGAACGAAAAACGGCGCCCGCATGATGCAGGCACCGTCTGTTGCGATGTTGTATGACTATACCAGCGTCGCCCATTCCCACTGCGGAGTAAAGCGGCCGAGAACGTCGTTGACAGCATCATCGCTGACGTCGCCTCCGGTTTTCTCGACCACGGCCACCAGACCGCGTTTTTTGTCTTCGAACACGCTGGTGACTTTGGCGGCTATTCCGGCCTCGTCAAGCGCCGCGTTATAGACGCGGGTGATCGCCATTTTGCGCAGGTCGGGTTTGAAGATCTTGCCCACGGCGGTTTTGGGCAGCTCATCGAGAATTTCGATGTATTTCGGGATCGCCGCTTTCTCGCCGATGTGCTCTTTCATATGCGCCAGCAACTCGTCGGTGGTCGTTGTCGCCCCTTCGACCAGTTCTACATAAACGCAAGGCAATTCGCCGGAATGCGCGTCGGGCTGGCCGATGGCGCCGGTGAAGGCCACGTCGGGGTGACCGGCAAGAGCCTCCTCGATTTCGGCGGGGTCGATGTTGTGGCCGCCACGGATAATCAGGTCCTTGGCGCGGCCGGTGATCCAGATATAGCCATCCTCGTCAATACGCCCCAGATCGCCGGTGCGCAGATGGGTGCCGTTGGCGAACAGGCCGACGTTCTTGTCTTCCTCGGTATAGGTGTGGCCGGTATAGACACCGGGGTTGGTCACGCAAATCTCTCCGACCTCGTCGACACCACATTCCTTGAGGACATTGCCATCACTGTCACAATGATAGATTTTCACATCGGTGTACGGGAACGGCAAGCCGACCGAACCGATTTTCTGAACCCCGTCCGGCGGGTTGATGGAAACCAGACATGTGGCCTCGGTCATGCCGTAGCCTTCGAGGATTTTCACGCCGGTCGAGGATTCGAATTTCTTGAACAGTTCCACCGGAAGCGGCGCCGAGCCGCAAAGCGCGAATTTGAGCGAGGAGACATCGGCATCCACCGGCCGCTGCATCAACGCGGATACAGCCGTGGGGACCGTAACCATGAACGTTGCCTTGTAGCGTTCCAGCAGCTTCCAGAAATTATCGAACACGCCTTCTCCGCGATAGCCCTGCGGTGTCGGCAGCACCAGATGCGCACCCGAGGCAATCGTCGGCATCAGGATCGGATAGGCCGCAAAAACATGGAACATCGGCAGCGGGCACATCAGTACGTCTTTTTCCGTAAAGATCATGTCGGCGGCGCACCAGCCATTGTAGATCATGCCGGAGAATTTATGCTGCGCCACTTTCGGCATGCCGGTCGTGCCGCCGGTGTGGAAGTAGGCGGCGACGCGATCCTTGCCGCTCTCCGCGAAATCGAGCGTCGGATTGGCCTTGTCCATCTCGACGTTGAAATCCAGCACTTTGGCCGAATGCGAGGATTCGACTTTCGGGCGGATTAGCGGAACAATCCAGCTGAGCGGCGGGGTCAGGTAGCGTTTGAGGTCTACCTGGAAAATAGTTTTGACGGCAGGCGCCAGTTCGACGGCCTTGGCCACCTTCTGCGCCACATCGGTTTTCGGAAACGGTGCGAGAGTCACGACGGCCTTTGCGCCGGTCTCGCGCAGGATGGCCGCGATCTGTTCCGGCTCCAGCATCGGGTTGATCGGATTGACGATACCGGCGGTCGCGCCGCCCAGTAGCGACAGAACCGCCTCGTTACAGTTCGGCAGCAGATAGGCCACGACGTCGGTTTCGCCAATTCCGTTCGCGCGGAAAACATTGGCCGCCTGTGCCACACGTTTGCGAAGGGCGTCCCATGTAAAGGTCTCCGCCTTGTCTGTCGGGCCGGATTTGATCTGGAACGTCAGCGCGTTGCGGCTGCCGAATTTATCGGCGGTTTTGGTAATAACCTCGAACAGGGTTTCTCCATAATGCCGTTGCTCATACGGCATCTCCTGCTCGGTGGCGATTTTGGCGGCTAAAGTCGTCATCGTGGACATGGTTTTTCCTTCCCTGGACATGCGGCCCCTGTTTTCGGGGCATTGTCCTAGAGAATGGGGATGAATCACCTGCGTGACAAGGGTTAACCCGCTTGACCATCCGTAAACTGGAGCTTTGCCAGCCGCGCATAGAGGCCGCCCTCGGTCACGAGTTGCTCGTGCGTGCCCTCGGCAACGATGCGTCCCTCGTCGAACACCACGATCCTGTCGGCCTTTTTCACCGTGGCCAGACGGTGGGCGATAATGAGCGTTGTGCGGTCTCTGGCCAATTTCTCCACCGCAATCTGCACGGCGCGCTCGCTCTCCGCATCCAGCGCCGAGGTTGCCTCGTCCAGCAACAACACAGGAGAGTCCCGCAATATCTG
>WFTU01000180.1 GCA_015485375.1 Paracoccaceae bacterium
AAAGCCTCCAGCGAGGCTATATTATGCCCTGCGCGGAAACTGTCCACACGCGGCAGGATCTCGCGAATGCCGCGCGCTTTCGGCGCAAAGCCGTCCCAGCGCAGCAGCGGGTTCAGCCAGATCACCTTTCGCGCCGAAAGCTGCAACCGCTGCATCTCTGCCGCCAGACGGTCGGGGTCGTCGCGATCCAGTCCGTCGGTAATCAGCAGCACCACCGCGCCTTGACCCAGCACACGGCGCGACCAGTCGCGGTTGAAGGCGTGCAGGCATTCGCCGATCCGCGTGCCGCCCTCCCAGTCCTGCGCCTCGGCACCCGCCGCCGCCAGCGCCGCATCGACATCCCGCTGTTTCAGATGCCGCGTAATGTTGGTCAGCCGCGTGCCGAAGGTAAAGGAATGCACCTGCGCCCAGCCCGCCCCCTTTGCATTGCTGGCCGCGTGCAGGAAATGCAGCACGGCGCGGGAATAGGCGGACATGGAGCCGCTAATATCGCACAGCGCCACCAGATTGGGCCAGCGGGTCTTGCGTTCCTTGATCGACAGGGCGCGGATTTCCCCGCCCGAGCGCATGGCCTTTCGCATCGTTGCGCGCCAGTCGGCAATCCGCCCGCGCGCCGAGGGCGCCGTGCGCCGCGAGGCCAGCGGTTTTACCGGCAGGGCAATCCGCGCAATCATGCGTTTCGCCTCGACCATTTCCGCCGTGGACATCTGTTCGAAATCGAGCGATTTCAGCAACTCGCGCCCCGAATAGGTCAGCGAGGCATCGACTTCGATTTCCGTGCCTTCCTCCTCCGGCTGTTCCGGCACCTCGGCCTCGGCCCCGTCCAGCAACGCCTCGGCGGCGCGTTTCTCGGCAGCATGGGCCGGTCGTTCCTCCTGCACGCCGCGAATGGCGGGCAGCATCAGGGCCATCATATGTTCCAGATATTGCGGGTCTCGCCAGTAAAGGCGGAAAACCTGCGCGAACACCGTGCGATGTTCGGGGCGCGAGACGAAACAGGCGTGCAGGGTCCAGAAAAAATCCCGTTTGTCGGTAAATCCCGCCACCTGCACGGCGCGGATCGCGTCCATCACCCGACCGGTTCCCACCGGCAGCCCCGCCTTGCGTAGCGCGCGGGCGAAATGGGTGATGTTGGCGACAAACTTGCCGTCCTCGGGGATAGGCAGGTCGGCGAACTGCACCATCAGTCGGCCATCTCCGCGCTGGCCTTTGCCTCGGCCAGCACCCGCGCGGCTTCGGAGCCCTGCAGCTTGGCAATATCGTCCTGATACTTGAGGATCGCGCCCAATGTGTCGGCAATCACCTGCGGCGAGAGCTGCACCGCATCCAGCGCCAGCAGGCATTTGGCCCAGTCGATGGTCTCGGCCACGCCGGGTTTCTTGAACAGGTCCTCGGTGCGCAACTGCTGCACGAAGGCGACAATCTCGCGGCTGAGGCTTTCGCTGGCTTCCGGCACGCGGGCGTGCAGGATTTCCAGTTCGCGCGCGAAATCGGGGTAGTCCACCCAGTGATAGAGGCACCGCCGTTTCAGTGCGTCGTGGACCTCGCGCGTGCGGTTGGAGGTGACGATGACAATCGGCGGCTCGGGGGCCTTGATGGTGCCGATCTCCGGAATCGTCACCTGAAAATCGCTGAGCGCCTCCAGCAGGAAGGCCTCGAAGGGCTCATCTGTGCGGTCGAGTTCGTCGATCAGCAGCACGGGCGGGCCGTCGATATGCGGAGACATGGCCTCCAGCAGCGGGCGGCGGATCAGGAATTCCTCGCTGAACACCTCGGTTTTCAGCTCGTCGCGGTCCTCGACCCCTTCGGCCTCGGCGGTGCGGATGGCGACCATCTGCGCGGGGAAGTTCCATTCATAGACCGCGCTCGAGGCATCCAGCCCCTCGTAGCATTGCAGCCGGATCAGGCGACGGCCGAGGGCGGCGGCGATGGCCTTGGCGATCTCCGTCTTGCCGACACCGGCCTCGCCCTCCAGAAACAGAGGGCGATCCAGTTTCAGCGCCAGAAACACCACGGTCGCCAGCGCGCGCCCGCAAATGTAGTTCTGGCCGTTCAGCATTTCCTGTGTCTGGTCGATGGATGTGATTTCGTCAGTCATGGTGTTTCATCCGATTCCTGTTGCACCTGCAACCCTAGCACGAAGGTCGCGCTTGCCAATGGGGAATCGGGGAAAGCGATTGCACCGCCCGCGCAAAGGGGCCAACATAGGGACCGGAGGGCATATGGACTTTTCGGGCATACTCGACGCGATCAATATCGACATCGCCAAACTTGAGTGGTTCGCTGCAACGCAGTTTGCCGCGATCCTCGGCACGGTTCTGGCGCTGCTGCTGGTCGCCCATATCC
>WFTU01000181.1 GCA_015485375.1 Paracoccaceae bacterium
GAATAGCATTCATCGGCGAAGATGCGGAAATCGTGCTTTTCGCCCAGCGCCAGCAGGTCCTGCCAATAGGCATCATCGGCGACCGCTCCTTGCGGGTTGGAGGGCGAGCACATGTAGACAATCGCCGTGCGTTCCAGCAGATCCTGCGGCACGGCGGCAAAATCGGGCAGGAAGCCGTTGCTTTCGGGGGCCGGCACGAACACCGGCTCGGCTCCTGCCGCCAGTGCGGCCACGGCGTAGCACTGGTAGAACGGGTTCGGCAGCAGGACCACTGGTTGTTTCCCGTTTTTGGTTTCCGGGCACAGCGCCAGTGCCGCGTTGAACAGTCCCTCGCGGGTGCCGTTCAGGGACAGGATGTTTTTGTCGGGATCGGGGTGCGCAATGTTGAACCGCCGCGCCAGCCAGTCGGCAATCGCATTGCGCAGCTCGGGCGAGCCGTCGTTGGGCGGGTATTTATTGAAGCCGTCGGCATATTGCATCAGCATTTCCGGCACGAAGGCGGGAAATTTGTGTTTCGGCTCGCCAATGGACATATGCAACGGCTCGCCGCCGCCCGGAACGGGGTCCAGCAGGGCGCGCAAGCGCGGGAAAGCATATTCCGGCAGGTCTGAAAACCGCGTGGGATACTGCATCGATAGCCTCAAATCAGCGGGGTCTAGATGCCCCTTTGCGGCCAGTTTACAGGGAAGGCGGGTGTGGGTCCAGTCTGTGTTACAGCCGGTTCGGGGTTTGCCCTGTTAAGGGGTTGTTTACTTTGGAATTTCCGTTAACCTGCGGATTTCAATGGGTATATTACGGTAAACAAAACCACTAAACCGGTTTAGTAGTTTTGAGGCGACAAAAAATGCGGGCGGAAGCGATGGACCTACCCCCGCACAACCAGTTCCATCGCCGCTCCCAGCCGCAGTGCGCGGCGGTCCTCGAAAGGCGGCACCATTACCGCAACGCCGCAGGCGGGTGTTGCCGTCGGCAGGGTCAGCACCGCCAATCCCATCAGGTTGCCGATACGGGTGTTGCGCAGGGCCAGCAGGTTTTCCTCGATGAAATAGTTATGGTCCGATTCCAGTCGTTCGATATTCGGTGGCAGGATCGGCGAGGTCGGCACCAGCACCGCATCGAAACGGGCGGTTTGTTCCAGATATATCTGCCGGATCTCGCGCAGGCGCATCCATGAGCGGATGAACTCGACAGCGGAGAAAGCCCTGCCTGCGCGGAACCGTTCGCGGACGGGGCCGAACATGGCTTGCGGGTTGGCCTCGATCGCCTCGCCCCACTCGGCATAGGCCTCGGCGGTGAACACGCAACCGGCGAGGGTCATGGCCTCGCTTATCTCCGGTATGCGGATGCGCTCGATTACGGCGCCCGCGGCTTCCAGCGCCTCGATGGCATGGCGGAAGGCAGCAACGGGTTCGGGGCGGATATCCTGCAGGGCGACGGTTTCCAGCACGGCGAAACGACGGTTTTCCAGCGAGGCGCCTGCCAGATCGGGGGCGGATTCGCCTGCCATCACGGCGGTGAACGCGGCGGCATCCTCGACAGTGCGGCATAGCGGGCCGACGGTGTCGAAGCTCTCGCACAGCGGCACGACGCCCTTGGTGGACAGATAGCCGTGCGTGGTTTTCAGCCCGACCAGATCGTTCCAGACGGAGGGCAGACGCACCGAGCCGCCGGTATCCGAGCCGATCCCCGCTGCCGCCAGCCCGAAGGCCACCGAGGTCGCGGCACCCGAGGACGAGCCCCCCGCCACCAGTTCCGGATCAATCGAGTTCGGCGGCGTTGCGGTCACCGTGTTCAGCCCCAGTCCCGAGAACGCCAGTTCCGTCATGTGGGTTTTGCCCAGACACACCAGACCGGCGCGCGTGGCGTTTTCCAGCACCTCGGCATCGCGATCCGGCATGCGGTCTTTCAGCAGGGCACTGCCGGCCTCGGTTGCGACACCGGCGGTATCGAACAGGTCTTTCCAGCTGATCGGCACGCCGTCCAGCAAACCGCGCCGCGTTCCGGCCTTTGCCCGCGCGGAGGCTGTCTTGGCTTCGGCCAATGCGCGATCTTCGGTCAGGCGGGCGTAGATACGGTCGCGGTGGGGGTGGGCCTTGATGGCGGCCAGATAGCCCTCGGCCAGTTCGACGGGATCGACCTCGCCCGCGCCGATGGCACGGCCCAGATCACAGGCGCTTTTGGTTAACCACTCGTTCATCATTCCCTCCACGTTTTGACCGACGCTAATCGCTTGTGGACAATCCCGCAATCGGGGGCGTAAGAAAAACCCATGAAAACCGATACCGAAATCCTGATTGTCGGCGGAGGCCTGAACGGCCCCGCCCTTGCGCTTGCCCTCGCCAGTGGCGGCATCGCCAGCACCATTGTCGATGCGATGCCCGAGGCCGTGCGCGACAATCCAGAGTTCGACGGGCGCTCCTACGCGCTGTCGCTGACCTCGGTGAACATGCTGCGGGCGCTGGGCCTGTGGGGGGCGCTGGCGGGGAACAGCCAGCCGATGCTGGATATCATGGTCTCGGACGGGCGCGCAGGCGAAGGGGCCTCGCCGTTTTTCCTGCATTTCGACCATCGCGAGATTGGCGAGGGGCCGATGGGCCATATGATCGAGGACCGCTACCTGCGCCACACCCTGCTGGCCGCGCTCGATGTCGAGCCACTGATTACCCATATCGCGGGGCAAACCGTGGTCTCGCAATCCGTCGGGGCGGGCCATGCCACGGTCACGCTCGATGACGGACGGGAAATCACCGCCCACCTGATCGTCGGGTGCGACGGTCGCCGTAGTGGCACAGCCGCGCGCGCCGGCATTCCGCGCCTTCGCAAGGATTACCACCAGACCGGACAGGTCTGCGCCATCAGCCACGAAAAGCCGCATAACGGTATCGCGCACCAGTTCTTCATGCCTGCCGGCCCGCTGGCGATTCTGCCGCTGCCGGGCAACCGCTCCTCGATTGTCTGGACCGAGGCGACCGATCGGGCTGCGGCGATTGCCGCGATGGATGACGAAACCTATCTGGCGGAGCTGCGGCCGCGTTTCGGTGATTTCCTTGGCGAAATCGCGCTGGCCGGCAAACGTTTTTCCTATCCGCTCGACCTGACACTGGCGCAGAGTTTTACAGCCGCGCGCGTGGCGCTGGCGGGGGATGCGGCGCATGGCGTGCATCCGTTGGCAGGACAGGGATTGAACCTCGGCCTGCGCGATGTGGCGGCGCTGGCGGAAACGCTGGTCAACGCGGCGCGGCGGGGCGAGGATATCGGTTCCGCCGTCACCCTCGACGCCTACGCCCGCTGGCGGCGCACCGATACGGCGATGCTGGTGGGGTCGACAGACACCATCAACCGCGTGTTTTCCAACGACAACCCGCTCTTGCGGCTGGGCCGCGATCTGGCGCTGGGTGCGATA
>WFTU01000182.1 GCA_015485375.1 Paracoccaceae bacterium
AAGCGCCTGTCTGCGGATGCAACGAAACACCTGGATCTTGTATCGGGGCTGGTACTGGTCGGCTGGGCGCTCTGGGCCTTGTTCGGAGGGTAGCGCGTGATTACCCGCACACACACCAAGGGGGATGCGCCCTCGGTCGCCAATTACTCGGATTGCAAGAAATACCGTTATGACCTGACGCGGGTGTGGGATCCGGAGGGGCGCAAGGTGTTGTTTGTGATGCTGAACCCCTCGACCGCGACCGAGGTGCAGAATGATCCGACGGTGGAACGCTGCGAGCGTCGCGCGCGGGCGCTGGGCTTTGGCGCGTTTCGGGTGTGCAACATCTTTGCCTATCGCGCGACGGATCCGAAGGACATGCGAGCGCAGGCCGATCCGGTCGGGCCGCTCAACGACGCGGCGATCCGCGAGGGCGTGGACTGGGCCGACGAGGTGGTGGCGGCCTGGGGCGCGCACGGGGAGCATTTGGAGCGGGGTGCAGCGGTGGAGGCATTGTTGCGCGAAACCGGCACCCGCCCGAAGCATCTGGGCCTAACCAAGGCGGGGCATCCGAAGCACCCGCTCTACATCGGATATTCCGTACAGCCGGAGGCGTGGTGGTGAACGAGGTTCGCGCATTTCTGGCCGAGGCCGGATATGATCCGGACGGGGTGGCCGACACCGGTGATATTGTCGCGGCGTTTTCTCTTGATGGTGAACAGGCTCTGGCGCTGATGGAGGCTTTCGCGGCGCGGTTCAAGGTCGATATGCGCGGCTATCACTGGTTCGTTTTGCCGGACGCCGCGCGCGAAAACGCGGCAGAGTATATTCCCACCACCATCCGCGATATGGCCACTGCGGTCGAGGCGCGGAAATGGCCGGAGGCAGAAACCGAAGAAACGCCCGCGCGCAGCGGATTTACTCTTGGCCCCGGCCGGATTTTTATTGTTATAGTCCTGCTGCTGTTGATTGGCATCCGGATATTCCGGTTGTTTGAATAAAGGGACCGGAATGGGAAAGATCGCGATTATTACAGGCGCCAGCCGTGGCATCGGCGCGGCGACGGCGGAGCTGGCGGCGGAGGCCGGGTTTGACGTCTGCATCAACTACCTGTCCAATCATGACCGCGCCGCGCAGGTGGTGAAAGCCTGCGAGGCGCATGGCGTGCGGGCGATGGCCGTGCAGGGCAATGCGGGCAGCGAGGCGGATATTGCGGCGCTGTTCGAGGCTTGTGACAAGGAACTCGGCCCCGTCGGTTTTCTGGTGAACAACGCGGGAATTATCGGGCAGGCATCGAAGGTGGAGGATCTGCCCTCGGATGTGCTGCGCGAAACCTTCGAGGTGAATTTCTTCGGCGCCTACTGGGCCTCGCAGCAGGCAATCCGGCGGATGTCGACCGCCAAAGGTGGCGCGGGCGGCACGATCGTCAATGTGTCCTCCATTGCCGCGACAAACGGCAGCCCGGGGGAGTACGTGCATTATGCGGCCTCCAAGGCGGCGCTGGACGGGTTTACCATCGGGCTGGCCCGCGAGGTCGGGCGCGAGGGGATACGGGTGAATTCGGTGCAGGCCGGAACGGCGGATACCGAAATCCACACCATGGGTGGCAACCCCGACCGGCCGGCAATGGTGGCGCGCACATCGGCGCTCGGGAGGGTTGCCACGGCAAAAGAAATTGGCGAGGCTATCTTGTGGCTGGGGACGGATAAATCCAGCTATGCCACCGGCTCCATCGTGCGGGTCGGCGGCGGACTATAGGAGGACACCATGACATCGTTGAAACACCGCCCGTGGCTGCCGGAGGTTTCCGACAGCTTTGTCAGCCGGATTGCGGCCGAGACCGCAGCGGCCGACAGTCATACCATTGCCGCCAAGCTGGAAACGCTTGCCGAGCGTAATCGAGAGATCCGGCAGGCGGAGTGTTTCAACCTCGACCCTGCGTCGAACGTGATGAACCCGAAGGCCGAGGCGCTGCTTGCCTCCGGCCTCGGTTCCAGTCCGTCCTTGGGATATCCGAAGGCGAAATACGAAAACGGTCTGGAAGCGGTCGAGGAGATCGAGGCGATTACGGCGGAGTTGGCGGCCGAGATTTTTCACGCCGGTTACGCCGAAATCCGTGTGCCCTCCGGCGCGATTGCCAACCTTTATGCCTTCATGGCGACCTGCAAGCCGGGAGATACCATTATTGTGCCGCCCGCCAGTATTGGCGGGCATGTGACCCATCACGCGGCGGGATGTGCCGGGCTTTACGGGTTGAAAATCGTCGAGGCGCCGGTGAATGCGGATGGCTACACGGTCGATATCGCGGCGCTGCGCAAGCTGGCGCATGATGTCTGGCCGGAACTGATAACCATCGGCGGCAGCCT
>WFTU01000183.1 GCA_015485375.1 Paracoccaceae bacterium
CCCCATGACATGCGCCGCGCCGCCCATGTCCTTTTTCATCAACCCCATCGAGGCCCCCGGCTTGATATTCAGCCCGCCGGTATCGAAACAGACCCCCTTGCCGACCAGTGTCACCGTCGGCGCGCCCATTTCGCCCCAGCGCATGTCCAGCAACCGCGGCGCCTGATCCGAGGCCCGCCCGACCGCATGGACCATCGGCAGGTTCTGCACCAGCAGATCCTCGCCACGGATAACGGAAACCTCCGCCCCGTGCTGCCCCGCCAGATCACGGAAAGCCGCCTCCAGCGCCTCCGGCCCCATGTCCGAGGTCGGCGTGTTGATCAGGTCGCGCGTCAGGGTATCGCCTGCCACAATCGCCTCGATCCGTTCCACATCCACGCCTTCGGGGGCCACCAGCGCCGCCTTGACCGGTGCCGCCTTGCGATAGCGCCCGAAACGGTAGTTCGACAGCAGCCAGCCCAGCGCCTCGGTTTCCATCGCCACGCCGGAAATGCCGCCGGCGATACGATAGGTCCCCTCCGGCAGCTTCGCCGCCACTGCCGCCAGATGGAACCGCCCGCGCTGGCGCGCCGCCGCCGTTCCACGACCGGCCAGCACCGCAGCGATCCGCCCGTTGTCCGGCACCAGCGCCATCTCCCCGAGCGCACCGGTGAAGCCGGTATTACGCACCCACGCCCGCTGCGCCTCGTCCAGCGCATCGGGCAGCGGCGCATCCTTTTCGAGCGCATAGACAGGGATGGAATTTTCAGCGTTTTCGGCAAATCTGGCCGCCATGGGAACCTCCGGATTCAGAATTTCGCACAGCCTATCCGGCACGGCGAAATATGCAACCGGCGCCGGCTACTCGAACACCGAAAACAGGGAAGCCTCCGCCAGTCGGTTGAGGCGGGCCATCACCGCCGGAAGGGCAGGATCGTTGTCGCGGGCGCAGGTCATTACGTCCGCCGCCACGTTCGCTACCCCGACCAGCCCGATCTGGCTGGCGATCCCGCAGATATTGACCGCATGCCGGTAGCACATCGCCATATCGCCGTTCCGGAACGCCCGTTCCAGCCGCCCCAGCCGGTCCGCCAGCGCAAAGGTCGCTTCCTCGGCAATCTCGATGTAGCGGGTGCCGCCCACGGATTGCTTCAGGGCGCGGATCACATCGTAATCCACGCTTCCGCCCACGGCTTCCGCCGTGTGCATGTTGTAAATTTCGCCCATAATCCGAAAAACCCTCCCTCTCGCAGCACCGACCGTAGGCAGAAATCGTGAAAAAAGGGTTACCGCGGTATGAGCCCTTGATTAACCCGTCGAATCCCCGCAAAAGGAGACGCGCAAAGAAGGAGACGATGATGAAACACGCCACACCCTTGCCCAGCTATCTGACCAAACGCTACCGTGGTTGGAAAGCGACCCAGTTCGAGGAAAACAAGGCGTGGTATGCCCGTCTCGCGGACGAGGGCCAGCGCCCCCGCGCGATGATCATCTCCTGCTGCGACAGCCGCGTGCATGTAACCGCGATCTTCGGTGCGGAAACCGGCGAGTTTTTCATCCACCGCAACATCGCCAACCTGATCCCGCCGCACAAACCGGATTCGGAGCCGCACGGGACCTCCGCCGCCATCGAATACGCAGTGAAATTCCTCAAGGTTTCCAACCTTCTGGTGGTGGGGCATTCCGATTGTGGCGGTGTCCACGGCTATATGGATCTGTGCAGCGGCAACGCGCCGGATCTGGAAGAGCCCTCCAGCTTCATCGGACACTGGATCGACATCCTGAAACCGGCCTACGAGGAGCTGTCCGGTTTCGAAGGCACCGAGGCGGAAAAACTCTCGGCGCTGGAAAAACAGGGCGTGAAAGTCGGCTTGGAGAACCTGATGACCTTTCCCTTCGTGCGCGAAGCGGTGGAATCGGGAACCCTGTCGATCCACGGCGTCTGGAACGACATCCGCGATGGCCATCTGGAGTTCTACAACCCGAAAACCGACGGTTTCGAGCCGGTTTAGCGGCTTTTATACCCAAGGTTAAATGCCCGTGCCGTTGCAAGCCCGCGCTTGCGGCGTTACCTCGATGGCATCCATTCCAATCAGGGGCACGATCATGTCTACCGCCGAAAAACGTATCTGGGACCTGCCGGTCCGCATCACCCACTGGGGCCTCGTCATCAGCTTTTTCGGTGCATTTTTCACCGCCGAACTGAACCCGATGATTATCCATTACTGGTTTGCCTTTATTGCCCTGACGCTGGCAATTTTCCGTGTGATCTGGGGCCTTATCGGTTCCGAAAATGCCCGTTTTGTCAATTTTGTCAGAGGCTACCAGCCCGCCCGCGCCTATTTTACGGAGCTGTTGAAATTCCGGCACAAGGAATACTGGGGCCACAACCCGCTCGGCGCGCTGATGGTGATCTCGGCCATCAGCCTGATGATCCTGACCGTGGTTTTCGGCCTGTTCGCCCGCAACCGCGACCTGACCGGCCCCTGGGCCGATTCCGTTTCCCCGACCGTGGAAAAACTGCTGAACGAGGGGCATTCGTTTCTGGCGTCTGTTCTGATGACCATCGTCGTTGCCCATATCGCGGCGATCCTGTTCTACCGTTTCGTGCTGCACGACAACCTGATCAAACCGATGGTCACCGGCATGCGTGAACCGCAGGAACCGCACCCGACGCCGAAATTCGCCCCGCTCTGGCTGGCCGCCTTTGGCCTGGCCATTTCTATCGCTATTACCGGCGCCCTGTTCCGCTTCTGGCTGCTTTAGTATTCCGGCTCCAGCCCCAACTCCTTGTCCTTCGGCCAGCCGAGTTTATAGGAGAAGCTGACAACCTTCTCCGCCCCTGCCGCCAGCGGGAAGTGCCACGCAAAGACCCCGCGCTTGCCGTCCACGTTTTTCACGTCCGGCGCGGGTTTGGCGGAAACGTCTATCTCCAGATCTTCTTCTTCCGAGAACGGCGCGCGATCCATCAGCACCACGTCCCATGCGCGGCCGGTGGCGTTGTTCACCCGAAGCTCGTATTGCTCGACTTTGTCGTTGGAGGTCGTCAGCAAGCCGGATTCTCCGCTTTCGCGCAGCAGGGTTATCCGCTCCGTCGTCAGACCGTCAATTGCCCCGAAGGCAAGATCGGCCGACTGCCCCGCCGCGATCATGTCAAACCCGCCGCTGGCGCCGACAAAGGCCCCGTCGCGATAAAAACTCGCCTTGCCGGGCAGATAGGGCGAGGTTGAATCATTCCTGAGCCCCGCAAACAGGAACACGTTTTCGTCCAGCAGCGGCACCGCCCGCGCGGTCAACTCGACCGGCAGGTTTTGCGTGTCGATACTGAACAGCCCTTCCTGATAGTCCCCGTCCAGCCGCACGGGCTTCGGCAATACATAGGTCGCGGTCAGCCCCTGCATCTCGATTGTGGCTGAAGCCATCTCGGCCTTGACGGCCATCGCCGGTGCGGGCGCTTCGAGCATCGCGATGGAATCGGCCTCCGGCGCCGCGCTGCGCGCATAGCCAAGCACCGTTGCCGGATCGTAAAGATAGGCCCGCTCTGACAGCAATTCCCCCGGTGTCAGCTGCATGCGCGGGCGCGCGGTAGAGAGTGTAACCGCTACATTATCCCACATCTCGCCGCTTCCCTGCCGCAACACCGCCTTGCGCTCCATGCGTAACTTGGCCGCATCCGTATCCAGAAACATCTCGTAGACCGGCATCCATCCAGCGGCGTCGATCTGGTAGCTGATGCCGATCTCCCCCGAAACCGGTTCGGCCGCTGTCACGTCGATGCTGACAATCACCCGATCCGCCAGCGGCAGCGATACCGCGTCCAGTTCCTGCTGCAGGCGTTGCAGATCCGCCTGCATCACGTCGATTTCGCGGTCGATGTCCTTCATCCGGTTGCGTGCGTCATGGGCGTCATTGAGCGCCTTCAGCGTTTCCGCCCCGACCATCCCCAGCATTTCCTGCAAGGTTGCGGTCGAAATCGCACCGCTTTCCAGCCCGTTTGCCGCACCGCCAGCCTGCCCGTCGGTCATCGCTTCCAGAAAGGCGATGCGGGCCTGAGCCGCCTCGACCTCCAGTTCGGCGCGGGCCTTCTCGTCATATTTCACCCGCATCTCGTCGCGTTTTGCCTCGATCCGGTCCTCGATTTCCTTGCGTGCGGCAATCTCGCGATCATCCGGGGGCAAGCGCTCGTCCCGAAAGCCGGTGGCGGTAATCACCAGCCCCTCGCCACCGAATATCCGCAGACTGTCGGCCAGCATCCCCCTCGGAATATCGGTGATCTGCAAGGTATGCTCGCCCGCAGGCATTTCCGGCAGGGTGATCAACCGTTTCACGGTTGCGCCGTCGGGGTATACGGTCGCCGCGGAAACGGCGCTCTGCAGGGCATAGGTATCGGCCATCGCCGCCGATGCCATAACCAGCATCGAGGCGGAAAGATAAAGACTGCGCATGATATAAACTCCTGATTGATATCGGGCAGTGTGGCGCGAAGCCCCTGCCGGATCAAGCATTCGTCCCGCCATGCGCGCAACCCCGCCAACGGCACGAAAAAGGGCCGACCCGAAGGCCGACCCCTGAATTTCGCTATTGCTGGGGGATTAGCCCTTTTTCAGCACCCGCCGGCCCAGCAATTCGGCAATCTGCACCGCATTGAGCGCCGCGCCCTTGCGCAGGTTGTCGGAGACGCACCACAGGTTCAGGCCGTTCTCGATGGTGGTGTCCTGACGGATGCGGCTGATGTAGGTCGCATAGTCGCCCACGCATTCGACCGGCGTGATGTAGCCACCGTCCTCGCGCTTGTCCACGACCATGATCCCCGGGGCCTCGCGCAGGATGTCCCGTGCCTCGTCCTCGTCAAGGAAATCCTCGAACTCGATATTGATCGACTCGGAATGGCCGACAAAAACCGGCACGCGCACGCAGGTTGCCGTGACCTTGATTGCCGGATCGACAATCTTTTTCGTCTCGGCCACCATTTTCCACTCTTCCTTGGTGTCGCCACTGTCCAGAAACACGTCGATATGCGGAATGACGTTGAAGGCGATCTGCTTGGGATAGACGCTCGGCTCCACTTCCTGACCCGGCACATACATGCCCTTGGTCTGGTTCCACAGCTCCTCCATCGCTTCCTTGCCGGAGCCGGAAACCGACTGGTAGGTGGACACAACCACCCGCTTGATCGTCGCGCGGTCATGAAGCGGCTTCAGCGCCACCACCATCTGCGCGGTGGAACAGTTCGGGTTGGCGATGATGTTCTTTTTGGCATAGCCCTCGATCGCGTCCGGATTCACCTCCGGCACGATCAGCGGAATATCGGGGTCGTAACGATAGAGCGAAGAGTTGTCGATCACCGTGCAACCGGCCTTCGCCGCCACAGGCGCATATTTCGCCGTTGCTTCGGAACCCACAGCAAACAGCGCCATGTCCCAGCCCGTGAAGTCGAATGTATCGAGGTCCTGCGTCTTGAGTGTTCGATCACCAAAGCTCACCTCGGTCCCGAGGGACTTGCGGCTGGCCAGCACGGCGATTTCGTCCACCGGAAACTTGCGTTCGTCCAGAATGTTCAGCATCTCCCGGCCCACATTGCCGGTCGCGCCCACGACTACGATTCGATAACCCACGGTTTTTCTCCTGAAATAGGGGATAGCGGGGGTTATCTAGACTGTTCGCTGGCCGATGGAAAGACCAATCCTTGACCTGGCGCATGGGCGAATGGTCCGGATTGTGCTACCCTTCGCGAATTCAACCGGAGTCCGTATCGCGGTTTCCGGCGTCATGACAGGAGGATATCATGTTTCGATTGCTCAAAATTATTTCTATCGCGGCCGTATTGTTCAGCCCGTTTGTTGCTACCGGCGCCAATGCCGGCACCGACCGTATCGAGTGTCCGGTCAATCAGGTCCGTACCGAAATCACCACGCCACTGCCTTCGGGCTGGTGGCAGACACCGCAGGTCGGCAACCTGCAGGACACCAGAATTACCGAAATGGGTGGCGATACCGTGTTGATGTGCGGTTACTGGGCGTATGGCGAGACGGTCTACATTATGAAAAAGGCTCCGACGGATACCAACTGCACGGCCGACGCTACCGGCTTCAATTGCACAGGGCTGATCGTGATTCCACCGATCGTGCCCGGTATCATCGTTCCGGCACCGGTGACCTATAAAACCGGCCCGATCTCGTTGAAGCAAACCTGGTCGATGGACCTGGACAACGGGACAACCGGCGGGTCCGGCGGCGATATCCGGTTCGAGGCGATAACCGCGACCGAGCGTTACCTGACCCCGATCAACGGGGCCAGCATGGCGATTGCGGGCAATACCTCGATCAACCTTGCAGGCTGCAAATCCCTTGCCGGATACACCACATCGCGCCTGCCGGTGGATCTGTTCCGCACCGGCCTCTATGTCTGCGTGAAAACGGACGAGGGCCGCTATTCCCAGTTCCGCGTGAACGCCGCCGCCGGTCCCAGTCCGGCAACGATGGAGATCGGCTTCACCACCTGGGCCAACTAAACCAACCGGTCAGGCGGCTTCCTCCGCCTGACCTCACCCGAATTTGACATGTGCGGAGGTCGCATCCGCGCTACGGTGTTTCCATGAAAAAGCTATCCCTCCTTATCGCAGCCTTGCTGCTCGCCACGCCCGCCCTCGCCAACGAGCCGCAAGTGGTCAACGCCACCGCGACGCAATCAGCCGACGGCTGGCGCTTCGACGTCGCAATCCTGCACGCCGATACCGGATGGGAACATTACGCCGACGGTTGGGGGGTCTATACCCTCGACGGGCAGGAGCTCGGCTATCGTGTTCTGGTGCATCCGCATGTCAACGAGCAGCCTTTCACCCGCTCGCTCGGCGGTGTCGAAATCCCGACCGGGATCACACAGGTCATCATCCGTCCGCACGATCTGGTGCATGGCGACGGGCCGGATTACACGCTCGATCTGCCATAGCGCGAAAATGTGAACGGGAGTTTACCGGCGCATCTGTTATCCATATCCGGCAACACCGGAGAATCACTTGAAGGTCTTATTCGCCCTTGTCACAGCCCTGTTCCTCGCCACGCCCGCCCTCGCGGACGAGGCCGAGATCACGATGGTTGCCGCGCGCCAGATTGACGGTCTGTGGCAGTTCGATGTGACGGTGAAACATCCGGACACCGGTGCCGAACATATGCTCAGGAGCATTGCGGTGTTTACCGACGAGACTATCCTCGCCCGTATCTCTGTTCAGCGCCCCAGCGTCGGTTTTGCCACCGTGACCTACCGTATTCCGGGGGTTGCTGTGGACGGCACGCTGGACGAAGTTATGCTGCGCGCCGAATGCAGCGTCGACGGCTGGTCGAAATCGGGCATTCCGATCGCGCTGCGCTGATATTTACGGGAATTTGGTGAATTGGTCGGAGTGAGAGGATTCGAACCTCCGACCCCCTGCTCCCGAAGCAGGTGCGCTACCAGGCTGCGCTACACTCCGAACAATGAACAGCCGATTACACCCTGCGCGCGGGATTGGCAAGCGCCTCGCAGCGATTTTACCGTGCAAAATACGCGCAGGGAACGGCTCCGATTATTTCACGCCGTTGGCAACCTGCATTTCACGCAGATAGGCCACGATCCAGCGCAGTTTCGCCTCGGTGATTCCCTCCACCGGAGGCATGTTGCCGAAGCGCCAGTGATGCGCCGTCACCCCGTTCATCGCCGCGCCGAAAATCGCCGCGTCCGAGTGGTGTCCGGGTCGGTAAAGGTTGTGGATCAGCGGCGGCCCGTTCTCGGTCCCCGCGGCGTTTTTGCCGTGACAGGCCGAACAGTTCTCGTTGAAGGCCACCTCGCCGCTGCGCGCCAGTTGCGACAGTTCGGGTACGATCACCTCGTCCGCCGCTTTCGCCGCGGCCGTGTCGGCACCGGAGTGCATGGCGGAGGTTACCGGCACAGGGGGCGCGCCCTCCTGCGGCATCGCCAGATAAAAAATCCCGCCGGCAACGGCTGCAATCGCAACGGCGCCCGCAATCAATACTTTCTTGTCCATTATTCCCGTTCTCCGGCAAGTTTCCGCATCATCGGCACAGATACTACGTCCAGCAGGGGTAAGGTCAACAGCGCGTTCGGGAAATAAACGGAATGACAAACAAAAAATGCCGCCCGGAATTTAACCGGACGGCATTTGTAAATTGTCGGGGATTTTACAGGCTGGCGTCGAGCGCCGCCACAATCGCGTCACCCATTTCCGAGGTGGAAACCGGCGAGCCGCCCTCCGGCCCCAGCAGGTCGCCGGTGCGCAGACCGTCGGCCAGCACCTTCTCGATCGCATTTTCCAGCCGTGCGGCTTCGTCACCCTGATCGAAGGAATAGCGCAGCGCCATGGCAAACGACAGGATCGAGGCAATCGGGTTCGCCTTGCCCTGACCGGCAATATCGGGCGCCGAGCCATGCACGGGTTCGTACATCGCTTTGGGCCGCCCGTTCTCCATCGGCACTCCGAGGCTGGCGGAGGGCAACATGCCAAGGCTGCCGGTCAGCATCGCGGCGCAATCGGACAGGATGTCGCCGAACAGGTTGTCGGTCACGATCACATCGAACTGTTTCGGCGCGCGCACAAGTTGCATGGCACAGTTGTCGGCATACATGTGCGAAAGCTCCACGTCGGGGTAATCCTCGCCCCCGATTTTGGTCACGACCTCCCGCCACAGAATCCCGCTTTCCATCACGTTGGCCTTTTCGACCGAACACAGCCGGTTGTCGCGTTTGCGCGCCAGCTCGAAGGCCGCGCGGGCAACACGGTCGATCTCGGATTCGGTGTAGCGCTGGGTGTTGATCCCCACACGCTCGCCGTTTTCCTCGAAAATCCCGCGCGGCTCACCGA
>WFTU01000184.1 GCA_015485375.1 Paracoccaceae bacterium
TCAGCGAAATCCAGGTCATCACGGAAACACCGCCCTCGGCCTTGCGCGCGCGCAGATAGCGCCAGGCAATCGCCCACTCGAAGCCGGCAAAGGGTCGGGTTGATGAATTTTGGCTCACACGGCTCTCCTGCCGGATCCGGAATCGGATAGATGCTTCCGGCGACCTTATATGCGTCAGAACGCCGCTGCCAAGGGCAAAATGCGGCGTTTCTGTCACTTGGCGGTCATTGGCCTAAACCTTCGCGTAAATCTGCGTCAGACGATCCACGGCGGCCTCGGGCGACATTTCCTCGGTCTCGCCGGTACGGCGCGAGGTCAGCTCGACCACACCGTTTTTCAGCCCGCGCGGCGCGACGGTAATACGCCACGGCAGACCGATCAGGTCCATGGTGGCAAACTTCGCCCCCGCGCGCTCGTCGCGGTCGTCATAAAGCGGATCGATCCCCGCCCTGGTCAGCGCCTGATACAACCCCTCGCAGGCCGCATCCGCCGCGCTGTCGCCCTGTTTCAGGTTGACGATACCGGCACCGAAGGGCGCCACGCTTTCCGGCCAGATAATCCCGTTGTCGTCATGGTTCGCCTCGATCAAGGCCCCGACCAGCCGCGAGACCCCGATCCCGTGCGATCCCATCTCCACCGGTTTGCGAGAGCCGTCCGGCATCACCACCTCGGCTCCCATCGCGGCGGAATACTTGGTACCGAAATAGAAGATCTGCCCGACCTCGATCCCGCGCGCCGACATGCGGCGTTCCTCGGGCACCTCGTTGAACAGCGCCTCGTCGTGTGTCTCGTCCGTGCGGGCGTAGGGCGTGGTGAACTCGTCGAAAATCGCCTGACACTGTTCCACGCTGTCGAAATCCACCTCGCGGTCGCCCAGCTTCATGTCGGTCACGGCGCGGTCATAGAACACCTCGGACTCGCCGGTTTTCGCCAGCACCAGAAACTCGTGGGAATGGTCCCCGCCAATCGGCCCCGTGTCGGCCCGCATCGGAATCGCCTGAAGCCCCATGCGCTCGTAGGTCCGCAGGTAGCTCACCAGATGCCGGTTGTAGGCATGCAGCGCCCCCGCCTCGTCAATGTCGAAGCTGTAGCCGTCCTTCATGAAAAACTCGCGCCCGCGCATCACGCCGAAACGCGGCCGCACCTCGTCGCGGAATTTCCACTGGATGTGATAGAGCGTTTTCGGCAGTTCCTTGTATGAATTGACCGAGTTGCGGAAAATATCGGTGATCAGCTCCTCGTTCGTGGGACCATAGAGCATGTCGCGCCCGTGCCGGTCGGTGATGCGCAGCATCTCCTTGCCATAGTCGTCATAACGCCCGCTCTCGCGCCACAGGTCGGCCGGTTGCAGGGTCGGCATCAGCATCGGGATGTGACCGGCACGGATCTGTTCCTCGTGCACGATGTCCTCCAGCTTGCGCAGCACCTTGAAGCCGAGCGGCAGCCAGGAATAGATCCCCGCGCTCGCCTGCCGGATCATACCGGCACGCAACATCAGACGGTGACTGGCGATCGAGGCTTCGGCAGGGGTGTCCTTCAGAACAGGCAGAAAATAGCGGGTCAGACGCATGGAAAAGCTCCGGTTAATCGTTTTTTTCGGGTGTAAGCCAAGGGAACGGCCCTTGCAATGGCGGGTGCGACAGAATTGACAAAAGTTGTTTGCAACGACTCGGTTTTTCTGCTTAAACACCCACAGTTGTCAATTCAGATGGCAGCGCCCGCACACAAGTGCCGGAGACGCGCCACGATGGCAACAGGGCTAGCAAGTTGGCTCAAGTTCAGGGGAAGCGGAAAGCGGCTCGCTATGCGGGCCGTTTTCTTTTTTCAGCGGAACAGAAACAGTCCCGCCAGCAGAACAACATATCCCAGAACCCGCAAAATATTGGCCTGCCAGGCCGCCCGGGACCAAACGGAACCGGGCGTCTTGCGCTGGTAAAGCGGAAATATCGAGCCGAGCAGCACCAGCTGGAACAGGAAATACGTCGCGCTCCAGCCGTTTTCCGGCGGGAACATGGTAAACCCGATCAGCAACAGAACAATCACCAGCGGCCACATATAGTAAATGATCCGCCCGGTCGGCTTTTGTGTCACCGGCTCGTCCAGATTGTAGGTGTCGGGGTTCCCGTTCTTGGCCGGACCGAACACGCCCAACCCGTGCCCCAGAAAGATCACCAGCCCGAGGATCCAGGCCATTGTCACCGTGGAAGACAGTTCCCCGGTGCCGTCCCATATAACAAACAAAAAAATCACCATCGAAAAATAGGCGTGGTAGAACGCATACATCCAGCGTGCGATCCGACCGGCCGAAGGCGCCCGCGCCGCAATGACCGTGGTTTCCAGAACATCGCTGGTCAGCAACACCAGCGCCGCCGCATAAATCCCGCGCAACTCCGCATCGGCATCCGAAAACAACGGCACATAGCGCGCGATCAGCCAGATCACCAGCCCGACCAGAACCGCCGAAACAATGGTATAGGGCACGGGCCTATCGTTGCGAAATTCTGCCAGTCCCATGTGTCTGCCTCCGGTGTTATTTACGGGCGTGCGCCAACTGCTACGCGAAACACTATCCCGCCCGCAACTCCGGCTCAAGCCCCGTCAGCTTCGCCAGCGAGGCAAGGCGTTTCTCCACCACCTCGCCGTTCAATTCCCGCGCCGCGCCCGCCAGCGTCAGCACCAGCGTATCGCCCTCGCGCGCCAGCGAGGTGTGGTCCAGCAACCCGACCTGCGCGCCGGAAATCATCGCGCCCAGCCGCATTGCCTTGCCCAGTTGCACCGCCTCGCGGATACGGTCCTCGCTCAGCAATTCCTCCACCGGAATTTCCAGCGCCGGGTGACCCGGATTCTTGTAACGGCTCAGGATCGCCATGCCGAGGAACAGCCGTTCCTGATGGTCCACCCCGCCCAGATTGGCCCGCGTCACCGATTCAAAACACATCTCGGCGCGATAGTCCGGATGCGCCTGCCAGCTAGTGTCGTGCAACAGGCAGGCCGCCAGCATCAGCCGCCGACCCGAAGCGTCCAGATCGGGGTAAAGCGGACGCAGCCATTCATACAGCACCTGCCCGAAACCGGGGAAACGGGCGTTGGTGGCCTCCATCACGCGGCAGGCCTCGATCAGCGGATCGAGGCGGCGCATGGGGGGCGGCATCTGTTCATAGAACATCCCCTCGCGCAGGCCATAGGACGACAGCACGATCTCGTCCGGCTCCAGCACCTCCAGCAGCCCGTCCATCACCCGCCCCGCCATCGGCACCAGAGACAGGCGCGCACGCGAGGTTTCGGTGTGTTCGGACAGCTCGTCAATGTCCTGCTTCTTGACCCAGTCGATGGTATTGCGCAGGTTCTTGGCGCTCAGGCGGTATTCGTGCAGCACGTGGAACGGATACTCCCGCCGCGCCATATCGAGCCGCGCCAAGGCCCGCCACGAACCGCCGACCAGATACAGCCGGTCCGCCTTGCCGCCCGCCGCCTTCAACAGTTTCTTCACCTCGCCACGAATATATTTGTCCATATTGCCGCGATAGTCCGCCAGCTTCAGCGGCCCGAGGGGGGATGTCGCCGCCGCGCCGATTTCGCCGCCGTCAATCCGCGCCAGTTCCATCGAGGCCCCGCCGATATCGCAGACCAGCCCTTCGGCATCCGGCCAGCCGAGCAGGATGCCGCGCGCCGAAAGCTGCGCCTCCTCCTCGCCACTGGCCACGCGCAGGTGCAGGCCGGTTTCGCGTGCCACCTGCTCCACAAAGTCCGGCCCGTCGGCGGCCTCGCGCACCGCCGCCGTGGCCACGCCGGTGACCACA
>WFTU01000185.1 GCA_015485375.1 Paracoccaceae bacterium
ATGGCAATCCAGAGGAAAAGCCCCGTAAGCGGCAGGGCGCGCAGCAGGATGGTCGGCCAGAGGCCGTCGGCACCGACATGGGCGGCGCGGCGCAGGATCGGGGCGAAGGGGACGATGGCGTCCAGCTGGCAGAGCAGTTTGTTCATGGCGCGAGGGTGGGGCGGTTGCCGCGGGCTGTCAAGCGGGACATATCCACTAAACCGGTTTAGTGGAAGGGTTTGTGCCGTGAGTTCGGGTGCTTAGGCGGTTTGGGGGAATGTTCTACAATACTACTAAACCGGTTTAGTGGAGGCGAAGAGGTCGCCGGAACCGCCCGCACCCCACAAAAAAACACCCCCGGAAAACCGGAGGCGTTTTGCGTTGAAATGGCGGTTCGAAATCAGCCGCGACGGCGGCGCCGGCCGCGGGTGCCGCGGGCGCCGGCCTCGACCTCGCCTTCGGCCAGTTTCGGCTTGTTGGCCTGAATCCACGCACCGCCATGCGGGTCGTTGTTGGTCAGCAGGTTGGCGGCGCGGATGGCGACCATTTCCAGTTCATGCGTCGGGTTCATGATTGCCGAGGTCATGCCCGAGGCAATCGCCATCGGCAGGAAGGCCGCGTTGACGCCGTGGCGGTTCGGCAAACCGAAGCTGATGTTGGAGGCCCCGCAGGTGGTGTTCACGCCCAGCTCGTTACGCAGACGGCGCACCAATTCGAACACCTGCAATCCGGCGGTGGCCATGGCGCCGATCGGCATCACCAGCGGGTCCACCACAATGTCATGCGCGGGGATACCGAAATCGGCGGCGCGCTCGACGATTTTCTTCGCAACCGCGAAACGCACGTCGGGGTCCTCGGAAATACCGGTATCGTCGTTGGAGATCGCCACGACAGGCACGTTGTATTTCTTGACCAGCGGCAGAATTTGCTCCAGCTTTTCCTCCTCGCCAGTGACGGAGTTCAGGAGCGGACGACCGTGGCAGACTTCAAGCCCTGCCTTCAGCGCGCCGGGGACGGATGAGTCAATACACAGCGGAATATCGACCAGCGCCTGCACACGGCGGATCACTTCCTGCATCAGCGGCGGCTCGGTCTCGTTCGGGTTGGGGTTGGAGTTGTAGACCACGCCGGCGTTGATATCGAGCATGGTGGCACCGGCGGCGACCTGCGCCAGCGCGTCGGCCTCGACAGTGGAGAAATCGCCTGCCTCCAGTTCGGCGGCGAGCTTCTTGCGCCCCGTGGGGTTGATGCGTTCGCCGATGACGCAGAAGGGCTGGTCAAAGCCGATGATGGCGGTTTTGGATTTCGATTCAACGATGGTGCGGGTCATGTGGCTATCCTCTATGCCCGGGCCGCGTGGCGGCCGGAATGTAAATGCTGCGCCGTGTATCCGGCGGTCTTGGAGATGCCACCTAGCGGGAAAAAGTGGACCTGTTCAATCGGAAAATCCGGATTGGCGGCTTTGTGCCGCGCAAGCTCGGACAGGATCGCGGTCGGCTCGAAGGGCAGCATCAGCTTGGTTACGTCCTTGGCGCGGCGTGTCAGAACGCGGACCGAGGGGCCGACGCCGCAGGTCATGGCGAATTTGATCATGGTCTGCAATTTGGCCGGACCGGCGATGCCGATATGGACGGGCAGGGTGATGTTTTCGGCCTTCAGGCGCTCGGTCCATTTGATGACAGGTGCGGCCTCGAACACGAATTGGGTGACGATGGCCATGTCGGCGCCGGTGCGTTCGGCAAAGGCGTTTTTCCATTTCAGCGCCTGCATCACCGCGCGGTCGGAGCCGTCGGGGTCAATGTCCCTGTTGCCCTCCGGATGGCCGGCGACATGCAGGCGGGTGAAACCGTGCTTGTCGAACAGGCCGGTTTCCATCAGCTGCATCGAGTCGCTGAAATCGCCTTGCGGTGTATCCACGCCACCGGCCAGCAGCAGCGCCTGATCTATGCCGAGGCCGGCGTAGCGCGCCAGCCAGTCGTCCAGCGTCGCCTTGTCCCTGATGATGCGCGCGGGCAGGTGCGGCATGACCGTGAAGCCCTCGGCGCGCAAACGCCGCGCGGTGTCCAGCATGTCGTCAATCGGCGTGCCGTCGATATGGGCGATGTAGACGCGGGTGCCTGCGGGCAGGATGGCGCGGAAATCGGGGATTCTCGCGGCGGTGCGGGGCATCACCTCGATGGAATAGCCGTTGATGAAACCCGCGACGGAGGCATCCTGCGGGGCTTCGACGGGGGATTTCTTGCCGAATTTCAAAATAGTCATCCGTTTTCGCCTTTGATCGGGGACGATCAGGCCCGGCCGTTATTATCGATCAGAGCCTTGATCCTGTCCTGATCGTATTCGGCGTCCAGACGGGCGGCTTCGGCATTTGCGACCTCTTTATCGTCTCCATCGACAGAATACGGCGTCGCTTTTCGCCATTCGGCCAGATAGGCATCGGTTTCCGCCGCGCCGGATTTCATCGCGGCGCGATCAATCGCCTGCTCGAATCGCTCGGGCAGTTGTACCTTGCAGGCGCGCCGCCCCTTGCCGACGATGACCTGCGCCGGAATATCCCGCCAGTAAACGATAGTGACCTGAGCCATGGTGATTCCCCTTTTGTGTTTCGTCTTTGCATATGGGGCGCGGGGGCGTCCTGCCAAGGGGGAAATCCGCCTGCGTCGTTTTCGGGCTTTGATTCGTCGCAAAATTCCTGTATATATTCCGGCACTGCAAAACTCATTGACGGTATGGACCGACGCACATGACACATGAACACACACAGACCACGAGTCTGTCTTTCGAATTTTTCCCCCCTCACAATGCGGAAGCAACGGCGCGCCTCTGGCGGTCGGTTGAACGGCTTGCGCCCCTTGGCCCGAAATATGTTTCGGTGACCTACGGGGCCGGCGGCACCACGCGCGAGCGCACGGTTTCCGCCATCAAGACCATCCGCGAACGCGCGCGCCTGAACGTCGCCGGCCACCTGACGGTGGTGGGTGCCACGCGCGAGGAAACGCTGGACGTGGCGCGCAGCTATGCCAAAAACGGCGTGCGCCGGATTGTGGCGCTGCGCGGCGACGCGCCTAAGGGGCAGGAGTTCTTTGCCCCGCATCCGGGCGGCTTCGCCAATGCGGCCGAACTGGTCGCCGGACTGCGCGAGGCGGGGGATTTCGATATCTCCGTTGCCGCCTATCCGGAAAAGCACCCCGACTCGCCGGACATGAAGGCGGATATCGAGAACCTCAAACGCAAGATCGACGCCGGCGCCAGCAGCGCGATCACGCAGTTTTTCTTCGATAACGAGGATTTCTACCGTTTCCGCGATGCCGCAGCGGCGGCGGGCATCAATGCGCCGATCATTCCGGGGATCCTGCCGGTGGAGAATTTCTCCAAAATGGTGAACTTCGCGCGCCGTTGCCATGCGAGCGTGCCCGACTGGATGCATCAGGCCTTCGGCAATGCCGGAGAGGACGCCGACACGCTGGCCACGGCGATCTGCGCCGAGCAATGCGATGATTTGCAGGCCAACGGCGTGGATCACCTGCATTTCTATACGCTCAACAACCCCGATCTGGTCTACAACATCTGCCGCGCCCTCGGGTTCGAGAGCGTCGGTGTCGGTGTGGCCGCCAGCGACGTGGCCTGATCTTCCTGCCCCCGACCTTGCGTCGGGGGGCTTTCGCATATACCTTGTATCCAAACACCGCGGCGTTTCGCGCGCGGAAGAGATTGGCTGATACAAAATGACGAAGCGTCATTCCGAAACCACCCGGGGGGAACCCGGTGGCGGGCGGGTTGTGGCTGGCAGAAATGCCGTGAATGACAGAAAACCGCTTTATGCCGCGCTGGACCTCGGGACAAATTCCTGCCGGATGCTGATTGCAGAACCGGAGGGAACGCATTTCCGTGTGGTGGATGCGTTCTCCAAATCCGTGCGCCTTGGTCTCGATCTGGAACGCACCGGCTCGCTGTCGCGCGCGGGGATCAACCGCACGCTTCAGGCCCTGCATGTCTGTTCGCACAAACTGCGCAAGCTGGGGGTGAAGAACTCGCGGCTGGTGGCGACGGAGGCCTGCCGGCGTGCGGCCAATGGCGAGCGGTTCATGAACCGGATCCGCAGCGAAACCGGCCTCAACCTCGAAATCATCAATCCGGCGGAGGAGGCGCGTCTGGCCGTGGTCAGCTGCGCGCCGCTGCTGGAGCCGAAGGTGGATCAGGTGATGGTGGTCGATATCGGTGGCGGCTCGACCGAGCTGGTGTGGATCGACCTGTCGGATGTATCGCCGGAAAAACGCAACAGGGCGATGATCAACCTGCGCCCGGGCAGTGGCGATGTCACCATGCCGGACGGGGCGAAAGTGGTGGACTGGATTTCCATTCCGCTTGGCGTTGCGACCCTGATGCAGCGGTTTTCGGATGTGCAGGAGGACGGGGCGAAATTCGCGCTGATGTCCTGCTATTTCGAGGAGGCGCTGGAGGATTTCGCGCCCTATCAGGATCTGGTCCATGCTAGCGTTCTGGACCGGCTGCAGATTATCGGCACCTCCGGCACGGTGACGACGCTGGGGTCGATGCACCTCGGCCTCCGGCGCTATGACCGCAACAAGGTAGACGGGTTGAAGATGCGCTCCATTGATGTGGACAATGTGATCGAGCGGTTTCTGGATCTCGGCCCCGAAGGGCGGCGGCGCGAGCCGGGGATCGGGCGCGACCGTGCCGATCTGATCATGTCGGGCAGCGCGATCCTGCAGACCTTGATCCGCATCTGGCCGACCGATTATCTGCGCGTTGCGGATCGGGGCCTGCGCGAGGGAATGTTGTTTTCGATGATGAATGCGGACGGGGTTTGGGACGATCATGGCCAAGGGTAGGAAAAACACGTCGGGGCGCGGGCAGCGCGACCTGAAAGTGCGGGTGAAAACCGCCAAGGGGCGCAAGCTGTCCTCGACGC
>WFTU01000186.1 GCA_015485375.1 Paracoccaceae bacterium
ACGAACCCGCCAACCTCTGGCCCCGCACCCCGCCGGTGCGCTTTCGCAAGACCGTCCCCGACAGCTGGCTGGAACTCACCATAACCGAGGGCCGCAACCGTCAGGTCCGCCGCATGACCGCCGCCGTCGGCCATCCCACACTCCGCCTGATCCGTTACGCCGTGGGCGAGTGGACGCTGGACGGGATCGACAGCGGGAAATGGCGCAAAGCATAGCCCGCGCGGCGCATTTGCCCCTAGACTCCCCCGCCCGACATGCGGTTAATACCGCCAAACTTCAGGAGCATACAAATGGCCGCCAAAATTCCCGCCACCGTCATCACCGGCTTTCTCGGCGCCGGAAAAACCACGCTTGTGCAGCACCTGCTGGCCAATGCGAACGGCAAGCGCATCGCGCTGATCGTCAACGAGTTCGGCGACCTCGGCATCGACGGCGATCTGGTCAAGGGCTGCGGTATCGAGGGCTGCGAGGACGACGACGTGCTGGAACTGTCGAACGGCTGCATCTGCTGCACCGTGGCCGACGAATTCATCCCCGCGATGGAGAAACTGCTGCAGCGCGACACCCCCCCCGACCACATCGTGATCGAGACCTCCGGTCTTGCCCTGCCGCAACCGCTGGTGCGCGCCTTCAACTGGCCGGAAATCCGCAACCGCGTGACCGTGGACGGCGTGGTCACCGTGGTGGATTCCGAGGCCATGGCGCGCGGACAGTTCGCCCATGACGAGGCGGCGATCGACGCGCAGCGCTCGGACGACGACATGCTCGACCACGAAACCCCGCTCTCCGAACTGTTCGAGGACCAGCTTGCCTGCGCCGACATGATCATCCTCAACAAACTCGACCTTCTGGCCGCGGGGCAGGCCGAAACCCTCGAAACAAAACTGCGCGGCGGCACCCGCGCCGGTGTGCATTTCGTCCACGCCGAAATGGGCCGCGTCAGCCCGCAAACCCTGCTCGGCCTCGGCATCGGGGCGGAGGACGACCTCGGCAGCCGGCACGAGGTCCACCACCATCATCACGACCACGATGATGAGGACGACCATCACCACGATCACGACCACGGCCATGACGAATTCGAGACCTTTCAGGTCACCCTGCCACCGGTCACGGATGTTGCGGCATTCACCGAAACCGTGGCGCAGGCGATTCGCGACAATGCGATCCTGCGGCTGAAAGGTTTCGCAGAGGTTAACGGCAAACCCATGCGTCTGGTCATACAGGCCGTCGGCCCGCGCGTGGACGCCTATTTCGACCGTCCGCTGACCGAATCCGAAAAAGGCAAAACCAGCCTTGTGGTCATCGGTGAATCCGGCCTCGACCGCGAACGCATCCTCGCCGCGCTGGCGGGGTGATGCACGGGGGGGCCGCATAGATGCACCTGCTGCAAGCCCAGCCCGGAGAGATCTCCGACGGGACCGAGCCGGTCGACCTCGGCCAGACCCCCGCCGATGTCATTGTCATTTCCGCCGCCGACACCGAAATCGCGGCCCTGAGCGCGGCCTACGGCGCGATGGAGGACGGCCCCGCCAGCCTGCGCCTCGCCAGTCTCGGGCATTTCGGGCATCCGTTTACCATTGATAAATATCTCGATGATACGGCTGAAAAATCCCGTCTGGTTATTCTGCGCATTCTGGGCGGCGAGGCCTACTGGCCCTATGGCCTCGAACAATTCGCCATCCGCCTGCGCGCGGCGGGGGTGATGCTGGTTGCGCTACCGGGCGATGACAAGCCGGAGGAGGCCCTGCGCCGCCTCTCCTCTGTGGCGGACGAGGATTACGACGCGCTCTGGTCCTATCTGATCGAGGGCGGGCCGGAAAACGCCGCCAATTTCCTGCGCTACACCCGCGCGCTGCTGGACGGGGGCGCGAAACCGCAGGCCGCCAGAACCCTGCTGCGCGCCGGTCTCTACTGGCCGGGCGAGGCCCAAACCACGATCGACACCCTGCGCGCCAGACACTGGGTTGACGGGCAGCCGGTGGTCGCCCTGACGTTTTACCGCGCGCTGGTGCAGGGGGCGGGGCTGCATCCGGTCGACCGCCTCGTGAAACAGCTTGCGCGCGAGGGGCTGAACCCGCTGCCGGTATTCGTCGCCAGCCTGAAAGACGCCGTTTCCGCCGCCACGCTGGCGCAACTGTTCGAACAGGCGCCGCCCGCCGTGGTGCTGAACGGCACCAGCTTCGCGGTGTCCTCGCCGCAATCGGGCGCGACGCAAAACCCGCCCACACCGCTCGACGCCACCGGCGCGCCGGTGTTCCAGATCGTTTTCGCCGCAGGAACCGAGGAAACATGGCAGGACGGCACCGCCGGCCTGTCGGCGCGCGACATCGCCATGAACGTCAGCCTGCCGGAGCTTGACGGGCGCATCCTGACCCGCGCCGTCAGCTTCAAGGGCGAGGCCTATTTCGACGAGGCGACCGAGTGCCTCGTGAGCAGCTACCGCGCCCACGACGGCCGCATCGCCTTTGTTGCGAAACTCGCCGCCAACTGGGCGAGGCTCGGCACAACCCCGCGCGACAGCCGCCGCGTGGCGCTGGTGCTGGCGAATTATCCCAACAAGGACGGCCGCCTTGCCAACGGTGTCGGCCTCGACACGCCCGCCGCCACGGTGGATGTGCTGCATGCGCTGGAAGCGGCTGGCTACCGCACCCGCAACCTGCCCGAAAATTCCGCCGACCTGATGGAGCGCATCCTCGCCGGTCCCACCAACTGGCTGACCGACCGCGCGGTCAAAACCGGCGGCGAGCGGTTAAGCATGGCCGATTACCAGATCGACTACGGCCAGCTCCCTGCCGCCACCCGCGCCGCGATCGAGGACCGCTGGGGCAAGCCGGAACAGGACCCGTTTTTCACCGCGGGCGAGGTTGATTGCGGGCATTTCACCCTCTCGGTTCTGCATTTCGGCAATGTCGTCGTCGGTATCCAGCCGGCGCGCGGTTACAACATCGACCCGACCGAGACCTACCATTCCCCCGACCTCGTGCCGCCGCACAACTACCTCGCCTTCTATTTCTGGCTGCGCCACCAGTTCCGCGCCAACGCCATTGTCCACATGGGCAAACACGGCAATCTGGAGTGGCTGCCCGGCAAGGCGCTGGCCCTGTCGGATGAATGTTTCCCCGAGGTCGCCCTCGGCCCGACCCCGCATTTCTACCCGTTTATTGTCAACGATCCCGGCGAAGGCTCGCAGGCCAAGCGGCGCACGCAGGCGGTGATTATCGACCACCTGACCCCGCCGCTGACCCGCGCCGAGACCTACGGCCCGCTCAAGGATCTGGAGGCGCTGGTCGATGAATACTACGAGGCCGCAGGCGTGGACCCGCGCCGCCTCGATTTCCTGCGCCGCGAGATCCTCGCCCTGACGCAGGCCACGCGCATTGACGAGGACGCGGGCATCGACTGGGACGCCGACGAACAGAGCCAGCTTTCCAGCCTCGACAATTACCTCTGCGAGCTGAAGGAAAGCCAGATCAGGGACGGGCTGCATATCTTCGGCACCTCGCCGGAAGGGCGGCTGGAACGGGATCTGGTCACCGCGCTGGTGCGGGTGCCGCGCGGCAAGGGCGAGGGGGGCGACGCGTCGCTGATCCGCGCTCTGACCGCCGACA
>WFTU01000187.1 GCA_015485375.1 Paracoccaceae bacterium
CACCTCGGCAATGCCGACGCCGACCTGTGCGCGGGCATTGATTTCCTCGAACAGGGCCTCGCGCCGTTTGGCGGTCAGCTTTTTGGAATCATTCAGCCCGTCGGGAATGTCGGCGGGATCGAGGATCACGGCGGATGCCACAACCGGTCCGGCCCACGGCCCGCGTCCGGCCTCGTCCACGCCGCAGACGGGGGCGGGGGCGCCCGCCTCGAAAGAAAAGTCCGGCCCGCTCACAGTTGATAGCCCCCGATCAGCACCAGCCCCTCGATCGTCTGCCCGACCGCCCCGACCTTGCGCGGCGTATATGGAACGCAGCGCGACCGCAACGCCTCGCACCAGTCGGAGAGCCATTCGACCTCGGAGGGGCTGTAAAACCCGTTTACCACCTCGCAGTTCAGGAACAGGCTGCGGATGTCGAGGTTGGCCGAACCGGCGGTGGCGAAGTGGCTGTCCACCACCATCGCCTTGGCATGGACCATATGCTCCGGCACCATCCAGATATTGACGTTGGCGGCCAGCAACTCGCGCAGGAAACGACGGCGGGCGATGTCCGCGATCTTGTGGTTGGAGACTTGCGGCAGGATCAGATCCACCCGCACCCCGCGCAGCGCCGCGAGTTTCAGTGTTTCCTGCACGCCCTGATCGGGCACATAGTAAGGCGTGACGATAGTGATGCGCTCGTCGGCATCGAAACAGGCCGTGAGGAAGGCGGCATAGATCGGGTCGCCCTCCACATCCGGCCCCGAGGGGATAACTTGCACGCGGCTGCCCGAGGTCTCGATTTCCGGCGGCGGTTCGAGGGGCAGGATTTCATCGTGCCCGTGGGCGAACTGCCAGTCGGTCTCGAATATCGCCTTGAACACCCCGACGGCTGTGCCTTCCAGCCGGTAGGAAAGGTCGATCCACGGTTTTCCACCGTTTTCGCCGGTGAAATATTCGTCCGCGAAGTTCCGTCCGCCGGTCCACAGGAGCTTGTCATCGACGATCACGATCTTGCGGTGGTTGCGCAGGTTGGTCTTGCCGCGGAACGGATGGTGCAGCACGGGGATGAACCAGGCGATATCAACGCCGGCCTCGATCACAGGGCGCAGCCAGCCCTTGAACAGACTGAAGGAGCCGACCCCGTCCAGCAGCAGGCGCACCTTGACGCCGCTGCGGGCTTTTTCTTCCAGCGCGCGCAGGATTTTCAGGCCGACCTCGTCCTTTTTCAGGATGAACATGGCGATATCTATGGTTTCTTCTGCCGCATCGAACATCGCCAGCAGATCATCGAGCGCATCGGGGCCGTCCTTGTGGAACGCGACAGTGTTGTGCGTCGTACTGGCCGGCAGGCCGAGCGAGGTCAGGATCGTGTCGATCGGGTCGTTGGTGGTGCATTCGCAGTCGCAGGCGGTGTTGATCTTGTGCTTGCGGTTGATTTTCGAGCGCAGCTTGCGCTCGCCGAAGGTCAGATAGAGCGGGATGCCGACCAGCGGAACGGCGATGATGGTGATGATCCAGCCGATGCTGGCGGCGGGCATACGCGGGCTGCGCAGGATATGGGCGACCAGCAGCAGCGCCAGAACCGTGCCGAGGATCGCGGCGAACTGCGTCGCGGCGAACCACTCCAGTTTGGCGATGTCGATGTTGATCGCGTCGAGTATGCCCGAAAAATCCATTTGTCCTCCGGTCCCTATGTTGGCCGCTTTGGAAGGCAGGCGCAATCGCTTTCCCCGATTCTCCCATTGGCAAGCGCGGGCTTCGTGCTAGGGTTGCAGGTGCAACAGGAATCGGACGAAACACCATGACTGACGAAATTACATCTATCGACCAGACACAGGAAATGCTGAACGGCCAGAACTACATTTGCGGGCGCGCGCTGGCGACCGTGGTGTTTCTGGCGCTGAAACTGGATCGCCCGCTGTTTCTGGAGGGCGAGGCTGGCGTCGGCAAGACGGAGATCGCCAAGGCCATTGCCGCCGCCCTCGGCCGTCGCCTGATCCGGCTGCAATGCTACGAGGGGCTGGATGCCTCGAGCGCGGTCTATGAA
>WFTU01000188.1 GCA_015485375.1 Paracoccaceae bacterium
ACGCCAGCTGGCCCTCGGGCCACACCACGACCGCCTTCGCCATGGCAGCGGCGGTGGCGCTGGTCTACCCCAAAACGCGGTATATCGGTTTTGCCCTTGCCATACTGGCCGGTTACAGCCGCATGGCGCTGGACGCGCATTATCTGGCCGATGTGATTATCGGCGCGACGGTCGGCACCCTCGGGGCGATCATCGTTTACCGTTTGCTGGGAAGAAAACTGAAAATCTGAGTTATCCCCGTTCTTCACAGTCTGTGGACGGGCATTTCTGGTGTATAACGGGCCATCAGGGAGCGACTCATGGCGGATGGTGAAATGAATATGGAGGCGGAGGCACAGGCCCTGCCCCACAATATCGAGGCGGAACAGGCGCTGCTTGGCGCGCTGCTGGTCAACAATGATGTTTATGACCGCATTGCCTCCATCGTTACCGAAGCGCATTTCTATGATCCCGTGCATGGCCGTATCTTCGAGGTAATCGCGCGGCGCATCCAGAAGAACGCGCTGGCCTCGCCGGTCACCATCAAGGCGTTCATGGAGGATGACGAGGGGCTGAAGGAGCTTGGCGGTCCGGCCTATCTGGTGCGCCTGGCAGGCGCGTCGATTTCCATTTTCGCGGCCAAGGATTACGCGCAGATGATCTATGATCTGGCGATCCGGCGCGACCTGATTGCCATCGGCGAGGAAATCGCGGCCAAGGCGGCCTCGGTCGATGTGGAGAGCGAACCGAAGGAACAGATCGTCGATGCGGAGCAACGCCTCTACCAGCTTGGCGAGGCCGGACAGGTGGACAGCGGCTTCACCAGCTTCCTGCACGCGCTGAAAGAGGCGGTCGATGTGGCCAACGCCGCCTATCTGCGCGAGGGCGGCATGTCGGGGGTTTCCACCGGCCTGATCGACATGGACAAGAAACTCGGCGGGCTGCATCCGTCGGATCTGCTTATTCTGGCGGGGCGCCCCTCGATGGGGAAAACCTCGCTGGCTACCAATATCGCCTTCAATATCGCCAAGGCCTATAAAAAGGGCATCCGGCCCGACGGCACCGAAGGGGCGGTCGAGGGCGGCGTAGTCGGCTTCTATTCGCTGGAGATGTCCTCGGAACAGCTGGCGGCGCGTATCCTGTCCGAGGCGGCCGAAATCCCGTCGGAACAGATCCGGCGCGGGGAAATGACCGAAGAGGAATTCCGCCGTTTTATCGAGGCGGCAAAGGATCTGGAACGCTGCCCGCTTTATATCGACGACACGCCGGCCCTGCCGATCTCGACGCTTGCGGCACGGGCGCGGCGTCTGAAACGCCAGCACGGGCTGGATGTGCTGATGGTGGACTATCTGCAACTGGTGCGTCCGGCGAGCGCCAAGGACAGCCGCGTGAACGAGGTTTCCGAGATCACGCAGGGGTTGAAGGCCATCGCCAAGGAGCTGAACATTCCGGTGATCGCGCTCTCGCAGCTCTCGCGTCAGGTGGAAAGCCGAGACGACAAGCGCCCGCAGCTGTCGGACTTGCGCGAATCCGGCTCCATCGAGCAGGACGCCGATGTGGTGATGTTTGTCTATCGCGAGGAATACTACAAGGAACGCGAGAAACCGGGCGATCACGAGCAAGATAAAATGATGGCCTGGCAGGAGGAAATGGCCGCCCTGCACGGCAAGGCCGAAGTCATCATCGGCAAACAGCGCCACGGCCCCATCGGCCATATCGAGTTGTCCTTCGAGGGGCAGTTCACCCGTTTCGGCAATCTGGTGAAAAACTACCAGCAGGGCGGCGGGGATTTCGGCTGATGCCCGGCGGGCTGCTTACCATCGACCTTTCCGCCGTCGCCGCCAACTGGCGGGCGCTGGATGCGAAATCGGCGGGAGAGACCGGTGCGGTGGTCAAGGCGGATGCCTATGGTCTGGGCGTGGCGCCGGTGGCGAAGGCCTTGCAGAAAGCAGGCGCGCAGACGTTTTTCGTGGCGTTGGCAAGCGAGGGTGTGGCCCTGCGCGAGGCAATCGGTGCGGGGCCGCGGATTTTTGTGTTTTCGGGCTACATGAAGGGCGACGGGGCCGCCTTTGCCAAGCATGACCTGATCCCCCTGCTCAATTCGGCCGAACAGGTCTCGCGCTTCGTCGCCGATGGAGCGAAGGCCTGCGGCCTGCAGCTTGATTCCGGCATGAACCGTCTGGGCATGGAGGCGGCGGAACTGGCGGGCATTGCCCTGCAAATCCCCGCGCTCGCACCGCAACTGGTGATGAGCCATCTGGCCTGTGCCGACGACCCCCTGCATCCGATGAACGCAGCACAACTGGCGGCCTTCCATACCATGACGCTGGCGCTGGCGGTGCCGAAAAGCATTGCCGCGACGGGCGGGATACTGCTCGGCGCGCCCTATCATTTCAACCTGACACGACCGGGGATCGGCCTCTATGGCGGCGAACCGTTCGGCGAGGCCCGCCCCGTGGTGACGCTGGAACTACCCGTCATCCAGACCCGCACGGTTTTGCCGGGCGAAGGCGTGGGCTATGGCATGACGTGGATAGCCAAACGCCCCTCCACCATCGCCACGGTGGCGGCGGGATATGCCGACGGGCTGATCCGTGCTATGGGAGGCAAGGCGGTGCTTTATGCGGGCGATACGCCCTGCCC
>WFTU01000189.1 GCA_015485375.1 Paracoccaceae bacterium
CGCAATTCCTGGCGCAAGGCACGCTTTATCCCGACGTGATCGAATCGGTCAGCTTTTCAGGCGGCCCCTCGGTCACCATCAAAAGCCACCACAACGTTGGCGGCCTGCCGGAGCGTATGGATATGCAGCTGGTCGAGCCGCTGCGCGAATTGTTCAAGGACGAGGTGCGTGCGCTGGGTCGCGAGCTTGGCCTGCCTGCCAGCTTCGTCGGTCGCCACCCCTTCCCCGGTCCGGGTCTGGCCATCCGCTGCCCCGGCGAAATCACCCGCCAGAAGATCGACATCCTGCGCGAGGCCGACGCCGTCTACATGGACCAGATCCGCAAGCACGGGCTGTATGATAAAATCTGGCAGGCCTTCGTTGCCATTCTGCCCGTACGCACGGTTGGCGTGATGGGCGACGGGCGCACCTACGATTTCGCCTGCGCCCTGCGCGCGGTGAACTCGGTTGACGGGATGACAGCGGATTACTACCCGTTCACCCACGAATTCCTTGGCGAGACCGCCACGCGGATCATCAACGAGGTCGAGGGGATCAACCGTGTGACCTATGATATCACCTCCAAACCTCCGGGCACTATCGAATGGGAGTGACCCTGACAGGGTATCTGGAGGTTCCGGACGCGGATATTGCACTGGTCGAGGCGCATTTGCCGGACCATATCGCCCTGACCCGCGCGGAATCGGGCTGTGTTTCCTTCGATGTGCGGCCTGACCCAGCGGATCCGAACCGCTATCAGGTTAACGAAGAGTTTCGCGACCGCGCGGCGTTTGATTTGCACCAGAAACGGGTGAAATCCTCCGAATGGGGCAAGGTTACGGCCCATTTGGCCCGTTCCTACGAGATTTGTGACGAAATTTCCGAATAATTCTTGAATGTAGCCCCCTGCTTCTGCATCCTCTTAACGATCCCGTAATAAACGGGGTAAAACATAGAGAGTTCAGCATTTCACAGGGGATACCATGTCGTTCAGCAAAAACCTCAGCCGCCGCACCGTTCTTGCCGGAGGAGCCAGCCTTTCGGCGCTGGCGCTCGCGGGCTGTGAAACCTCGCCGGTTGTCAGCAGCAAAGCCCCTGATCCGACTGTCCTTTATGCGGCGCTGCCGAACGAACGGTTTCCGGTTCCGGCCATCCCGCCGGAAAAAATCCACCCCGGCTTCTATCGCCGCGAGGTCGTGGACCCGACGGGCGAGGCTCCGGGCACAATCTTCGTCGATACCTCGACCTTCTATCTGTACCACGTGCAGGAAGGCGGGACCGCCATGCGCTACGGTGTCGGTCTGGGACGCGCCGGTTTTGCCTGGAAGGGCGAGGCGATTATCGGGCGCAAACAGAAATGGCCGCGCTGGACACCGCCAGCGGAAATGATTGCCCGCGATCCCAGTCTTGAAAAATACAGCTGGCAGAATGGCGGCATGGCCCCCGGTCTGAACAATCCGCTCGGCGCACGGGGCTTGTATATCTACCAGAACGGGCGTGATACGCTTTACCGTGTGCATTCCAATTCCGACGTGTTTTCCATCGGGCGCGCGGTCAGCAGCGGCTGTGTGCGCATGATCCATCAGGATATCATCCACCTCTATGATCGCGTCGAGGTCGGCAGCCGCATTGTTGTGGCGTAAGTCTTTGATAAAAAGAGAAGTGTGGCTCCGGCGGTAGGGATCGAACCTACGACAAATTGATTAACAGTCAACTGCTCTACCACTGAGCTACGCCGGAACAGGGCACGCTTTCGCGTTGGTGAAGGCGATATAGCAATTCGGATTGGGGGCGGCAAGAGGAATGTTCGCACATTTTTCAATTCCCTGAAAATCCCCCGAAACGGGCCGGATTCCTTTCCTGTTTTACTTGTAAGCAACGATGTGTATCCTGTTCCTTACTGGGAGGGTCGCATGCATATCATCAACGCAAACGGACTCCGGATGCATATCCGGGTCGACGGGGCGCCGGACGGGTTTCCGGTTCTGTTTTCCAACTCGCTCGGCACGGATTTCCGGGTCTGGGATGCGCTGTTGCCGCATATGCCAGACGGGCTGCAATTCATCCGCTATGATACCCGCGGGCACGGGCTGACGGATGCACCCGATGCCCCCTATTTCATGGGCGATCTGGTGCAGGATGCGGCGGCGATTCTGGATGCGCTCTCGATAAAAGGCGCATTGATGGTTGGCCTGTCGATAGGCGGCATGATTGCACAAGGTCTGGCGGCCGAGCGGCCCGATTTGTTGAAAGGCGTTGTGCTAATGGACACCGCCGCCAAAATCGGCAATGAGCAGATCTGGGCGGAGCGCGTGCAGGCTGTGCGGGACGGCGGCATTGTTTCACTTGAAGAAAGCATTCTTGAACGCTGGTTTTCCAAACCTTTTCACGAAAACAATGCCGACGAACTGACCGGATGGCGGCATATGCTGTGTCGCACACCTGTTGAGGGCTACGTCGGCTGCTCGCAGGCGATTGCCGAAACCGACCTTTATGACAGCACGGCACGGCTGACCTTGCCGACGCTGGCAATCGCCGGATCGGAGGACGGCTCCACGCCGCCCGATCTGGTGGCCGAAACCGCCAACCTGATCGCCGGAAGCCGTTTCGAGGTGATCCGCAAGGCAGGTCATCTGCCCTGTGTCGAGCAACCGCTTGAAACTGCGGCACTTATTACCTCTTTCATGCAGGAGAACGGTTTTGTCTGACGCATATGAAAAGGGGCTGGAGGTCCGGCGGGCGGTTCTGGGCGATTCTTACGTGGATGCAAAACTGGCGGAGGCCGGCGGTTTTGATTCCGCCTTTCAGGCTTTCGTGACCGAGGGGGCCTGGGGCTCGGTCTGGGCGCGTGACACGCTGGACAAGCGTGAACGCTCGCTGGTCACGTTGGCGCTGCTGGCCGGATTGGGAAATTTCGAGGAGCTGGCGCTGCACACCCGCGCTACCGCTAATACCGGCGCGACGCGGGAGGATATTCTCGATGTCATGCTGCATGTTGCCGTTTATGCCGGCGTGCCGAGGGCCAATCACGCCTTGAAAATCGTCAAGCAGACTTTGGCCGAAATGGAGGGGGACTCATGAGCAAAACCGCATTCATCCACCGCGACCGGAGTTGGCAGCCCCCTGCCCTGACGCCGCAATACAAGACCAGCATCAAACGCTCGCCGACCCATCCGCTCCTGTCGTCGCCGACTACGCCGTCGGAGGAAACCGGCCCTCGGTTCGGGCACAGCATGCTCGGCCCGCTCGACAACGATCTGGTGC
>WFTU01000190.1 GCA_015485375.1 Paracoccaceae bacterium
ATCTCGAAGGTCTCGGCGTTTTTCAGAACCCCGTCCTGATGGATGCCGCTTTCATGGGCAAAGGCGTTCTTGCCGACGATCGCCTTGTTGTATTGCACGGCAAATCCGGACACCGCCGCCACCTTGCGGCTGATCCCCATGATCTTGGTCGTGTCAATTCCGGTCTGATAAGGCATGATGTCGTTACGCACCCGCATCGCCATCACGACCTCTTCCAGCGCGGTATTCCCCGCCCGCTCGCCCAGCCCGTTGATCGTGCTTTCGATCTGGCGCGCCCCCGCCTCGACCGCCGCCAGCGCGTTGGCCGTGGCCATGCCGAGGTCGTTGTGGCAGTGGGTAGCGAAAACAATCTCGTCCGCGCCCGGCACCCGTTCCAGCAACATGCGGATCAGGTCGGCGCTTTCACGCGGGGCGGTATAGCCCACGGTATCGGGAATGTTGATCGTGGTCGCGCCCGCCTTGATGGCGATCTCCACCACGCGGCACAGATAGTCATGCTCCGTGCGCGTCGCGTCCATCGGCGACCACTGCACATCCGCACACAGGTTGCGGGCATGGCTGACGGTCTGTTCGATCTTCACCGCCATTTCTTCCTGATCCAGCTTGGTGATATCGCGGTGCAACGGCGAGGTGCCGATAAACGTGTGGATACGCGGCCTGGCGGCATGTTTAACCGCCTCCCACGCGCGGTCGATATCGCCGTAATTGGCACGCGACAAACCGCAAATCACGGAATTCACCGAGTTCTTCGCGATCTCGCTAACAGCGGCAAAATCCCCCTCCGAGGCAATGGGGAACCCCGCCTCGATCACGTCAACGCCCATTTCGTCGAGCATGGAGGCAATCTCCAGTTTCTCGTTATGGGACATGGTCGCGCCGGGGCTTTGCTCGCCGTCGCGCAAGGTGGTGTCGAATATAATTACACGGTCCTGTTCGGAGGCCGGTATCGTAGATTTGGTCATTTCATAAGGTCCTTAGCAATCGGGTTCTAGGCGCGTGAAAACTCCCCTGAGCGCGCGCGCCGTTGTCCCGGCACGCTCAGAGGCTGCTAAGAAGTAGAAGCGCAGAAAGACCACGGGCAGCACCCGTCGTCGAAACCGTTTTGATATGCGCGTCTATAATCATGGTTCGGCACTATAGCGGCGCGAAATCAAAGATAAAGGGCCAAATCGGCACGAATTCGCCAAATATTCCCGGGCCTTTAATTGGATTTTTACGGGAAAGCCCTATATAAGAGGCCAAACGTGTCGTGCGACATAACAATTTGAAGCCGAGGTATTCCTATAACGCATAGCTGGTATGCGTTATTTGCACTACTTATGTGTCGGAAAACTGTCATATTGCACTGCACACCATTCAAGATTTGGAGAAGGGCAGCGTATGTTCGATTACGTTGATTCAACAGCTTTTGCTAACGACCAGGGCGCCCGCGCCCAGAAACTGTTTGCCGCCGTCGTGCTGGCAGCACTGGACGATGCAATTGCCGACGACAAAAAATACGGCAACGGCGCCGAGGTCATCGCCCGCTGGGCACGCTCGCGTGACGGCCGCGAGGTCCTCATGTGTGCGGGTATCGACCCGAACGAGCGTTGCGTCAAAGGTATGATGGAATTCGTTTCCCGCGGGGTACGCACCTCGGTCGCGCTCTCGCGCGAGGAAAGCGAGCGTCAGGCAGCCGCTGCCTGATACCACCACAATATCCTGAAAAAACGGGCCTTTGTGCCCGTTTTTTTATGCGCAGTCCAGTCGCGCCTGCACCAATGCCTGATCGCCGGCCAGCGACCCTTCAACAACAGAACAGCCCGTCGCCGCCTCGATCGCGGCAATGGCCCGCGCAAAGGATTGCGCCTTGCGCGGCAACACCTCCATGCTGACCCGTATCACCTGCACCTCGCCGTCCAAGCGATAGACATCATAGCGCGAGCCTTCGACCTCCACCCGCACCGGCGCCACCCCGCTGTAGCGCAACGCAGGAGAGGAACAGGCTGCAAGCAGCAGAAAAACGGCTATAAAACGCAAAAGGGGCCTCCGGTCCGGAAGCCCCTCACGCTAGAGAATCAGGGTTTATATTGCGTTAACGCCGGGCGCGTAATTCTGCCCTTCGTCATTTTCACGGGTGATTGTCGTCACAACACCCGGAATTTGCGCGAATTCTTCCATGAGTTTCCCCGGGAAAAACGTAGTCGAAAGCTGCGAAAACTCCGGCACCCCGTTCAACACGCTGGTCGCCGCAATCGTGCAACGCAGCTTGCCGGTCGCCCCCTGCGCCACAGCGCGGCGGTAAACGGCCTCGGCCACCTCGGGTGTCACCTCCAGCTTCTGCGCCACGACATAATACCCGAAGCGCGCGTGATAGGAGACATAATAATCCACCATCTGCGGCGTCATCCCGTAAAACACGTCTTTCGAGCGCGCCAGATTGATCGAGCGGAAAGACCCCGCCGGATCCCACAAAACCTGCTGCGAGGCATTGATCAGGATACCCGTATGCTCGCCAAACTCGTTTTTGTCGTTGACCACTGTATAAATCGTAATCGAGGGCGGCTCGTCACTGACATAGGTCCGCGCCTGGATTTCCTCGATCGGGTCGGCGCTCGGATCGGCACAACCGGCCAGAATAGCCAGCCCCAGCACAGCCAGAATATTGCGTAATTTGAACATGATACCCTCGAACATTTATAAATTGTTTCCGGCGACCATAGCACAAACAGAAAAGGCGCCACAATCGGCGCCTTATCAACTTCTCGCGGGTTTGTGACCTAAACCGCGTAAATCACCAGAAAAACCAGAATTCCGACGCAGATCGCCGCGGTGATTTTGCCGAGCTTGATAAAACCCCTGAAGGTTTTTTCCTGCTCGTAGGTGCTCATGGTGCCATGTTGATGCTCAGACATTATGGATACTCCCTTTTGGTTTTTTACCCGTTTGCCACGAAATCGCCCGCAAGGGAAGCCTGTTTGCTGCGGCCCATCGTCATGGCACCGCCTGCCATAGCCACGCCCCGTCGGCGCGCCGCTCCCGCACCACCGCACCGATTTTCAGCAAATGGTTCAGATGCCCGACCGCCTCGACCAGCGCCAGCCCGTATTCCCCGTCGCCGATCCTGCGTTTGAACAACGGCTGGAAACACTCGGCGGCGGTCCTGGGTTCGCTCACAAAGCCCTGCAACCGCTCCAGCGCGCCATAATGGTTGTCGATCAACTGCCGCATGCGCTGCGGCAGGCCGGTGAAGGGCAGCTTGTGGCCCGGCAACACCAGATGCCGCGCCTCTGCCAGATGCGAAAGCCGCTCGCAGCTTTCCAGCCACTCGCCCACCGGATCGGCCTCCGGCTCCGTTGCATAGACCCCGAGGTTCGACGAAATGCTGGCAATAATCTGGTCACCCGAAAGCACCAGATCATCATCCAGCGACCACAGAGTCGCATGCTCCGGCGCATGGCCATGCCCGATATGCACCACCCAGCGCCGCCCGCCGATCTCCAGAATATCGTCCTGTTTGATCCGCCGGAACCCCAGCGGCATCGGCGCCACCACATCGGCAAAATTGAACGGCCGCTCGGCGCGGCGCTTGTCGTAAAACGCAGGGTCCATGCCTGCGGCACGATAGTAGGCCAGCGTCTCCTCCGGCCATTGCTCCTGCACATCGAGCGTCAACATCCGCGCAAACAGCCACGCGGTGCGCGTCGTCCACAGCTCCGCCCCGTGCTCCGCCTGAATCCAGCCCGCCATGCCCACATGGTCGGGATGGTGATGCGTCACCAGCACCCGCTTCACCGGCTTGCCCTTCAGCGGCCCCGCCATCAGCTTTTCCCAGATGCCCCGCCCGCGTTTCGAGTTGAACCCCGTATCCACCACCGTCCAGCCGTCGCCGTCATCGAGCGCATAGACATTCACATGGTCCAGCTTCATCGGCAGCGGCAGGCGCATCCACAACACGCCCTCGGCTATTTCAATCGCTTCGCCCTCGGCGGGCGGTTCCTCGTGCGGAAAACGGATCGGGCTGTTCATGCGACGCCCAGCGCGGCGGCATCCATGGCATAAAGGTCTGCCGCCCCTGCCCGCGCCATCCGGCACAGTGGATCGACCTCCTGCATCACCTGTTTGATATGGAACCGCGCCAGCGCCATGCGCCCCTCGTCCGCCAGCCCCGCCTTCAACAGGTAATGCCCGCCGAGCGTCAACGAGAACGCCCGCAAGAACGGCACCGCCCCCGCAAACCGGTCATTCATTTCCGCCGCGACCATCCAGTTTACCGTCTGCACCAGATCCTGCACCGCCACCTGCAACATATCGCCCAAGGCACCGCCGCTCACCGCCGTGGCCGAAATTTCCGACAGCAGCGCCAGCGCCGCAGTCCCGCCATCCATCAACTTTCGCCCGACCAGATCCATGGCCTGAATACCGTTCGTGCCCTCGTAAATCGCCGTGACCCGCACGTCGCGATAATACTGCGCCGCGCCGGTTTCCTCGATATAGCCCATGCCGCCATGCACCTGCACGCCGATTTCCGATACCCGCATCCCCGTATCGGTGCCGAAGGCCTTGGCCATCGGAGTCAGCAGCGCCGCGCGTGCCTTTTGCGCCGCGTCCCCCGTGGCCCGCGCCAGATCGATACTGATCGCCGTGTCCAGACAGATCGCCCGCGCCGTCGCGGTCAGCGCCTTCATGATCATAATATTGCGCCGCACGTCGGCATGATCCAGAATCGTCCCCGTGCCGTTTTCGACCAGCGCGCGCCC
>WFTU01000191.1 GCA_015485375.1 Paracoccaceae bacterium
GCGGGGCTTTGGCGGTGCGTATGATAGATGGAAAACCGGTAATAACGGGCAGCAAGGACGCGGCCCGAAATCGTCCATGGGGGTATTAGTAGGTGCGGATCAGCCCGACCAGACGCCCCTGAACCCTGACCTGATCGTCGCGATATACCCGCGTTTCATAGGCGGGATTGGCGGCCTCCAGCGCGATAGAACTGCCGTGCTTGCGCAGGCGTTTCAGGGTTGCTTCCTGCCCCTCGACCAGCGCCACGACAATATCGCCATTGTCGGCGGTGGACTGCTCGCGGATAACCACGATGTCGCCGTTATTGATACCGGCGTCGATCATCGAGTCGCCCTTGACTTCCAGCGCGTAATGTTTGCCGGAACTCGACAGCATGGAGCCCGGAACCGCAACGTTATGGGAGACTTCCTGAATAGCCTCGATCGGGGTGCCGGCCGCGATACGGCCCATGACCGGAATTTCCAGCGCGTCCACATCAACCGGAAGCGCGGCGGGTGGCGTGTCAACACGCCCGCCTTGCACAACCGAGGGCTTGAAGCCGCCGCCTTCGATCGAATCGGGCAGGCGGATGATTTCGATGGCGCGGGCCCGATGGGCGAGACGGCGGATAAATCCGCGTTCCTCGAGCGCCGTAATAAGGCGGTGGATGCCGGATTTGGACCGCAGATCAAGCGCTTCTTTCATTTCATCGAATGACGGAGGGACACCTTCGTCCTGCAGGCGTTTATGAATGAATTGCAGCAGGTCCAGTTGTTTGCGTGTCAGCATTATCCGTCTCCGAAGATGTGAAAACCACTTATAGTCCCTTAACGTTCTATAAGTGTTCCCGTTTTGTGTCAACTGTGGATAATTTTACGGAAGACGTATGAATTCAACCTTGACGCCCGCTTCGAGCGCCGGTTCGTTCGGTGGCCGCACCATAAGCGCGTTCGACTGGCCGAGAATACTGAGGAGCGCACTATCCTGACGCTCGAAGGGGGTCACCACGGGGCCATCGGGGCCGGATGTGACGCGCGCACGCACATAATGCTCGCGCCAGCCGTTGGCGCGCATGCCGGTCGAAAGGGTGCCGGTTTCGCGGGGCAGGGCTTTCGGTTCAAATCCGAGCATGACGTCTATCATCGGGCGCAGGAAAATATGACCGCAAACCATGGAAGACACGGGATTGCCCGGCAACCCGACCATCGGCACGTCACCGAGTTTCCCCGCCATCAACGGTTTGCCCGGCTGTAATGCCACTTTGTAAAAATCGAGCGCCATACCTTTTTCGACGGCCACGGAATGCACCAGATCGTGATCCCCGACCGAGGCGCCGCCGATGGTCACGACCAGATCCGCATCCGAGGCCATATCGAGAATCTGCGTCAGGCTCTCGGGTGTATCGCGGGCGATCGGCATCATGCGCACGCTGGCGCCCTGTTGCTCGAGCAGGGCCTTGAGGCCGAAATTATTGGAGGAGATTATCTGGTCCGGTCCGGGTGTTTCGCCCGGCATGACCAGCTCGTTGCCGTTTGAAACCAGCGCCACGACGGGTTTCCGGAACACCGGCACCCCGGCGATATTCATCGAGGCCAGCAGCGCCACATCGGCCGCCGACAGGCGGCGCGGGGCGGGGAAGGGCTCGCCCTCTTTGAAGTCTCCGCCGGCGGGGCGGATGTAGGGGCCGGTATCACGGTTTTCGCGGATGGTGATGGTATCGCCGGTGCGCTCCACATCTTCCTGAATAACCACGCAATCCGCGCCTTCGGGAACCGGCGCACCGGTGAAAATGCGCACAGCTTCGCCAGAGGAAACCACGCCGTCGAAGCGTTTACCGGCAGCAGATTCCCCGATGACGCGCAATTGCATTCCCGGTCGGGCTTCGGCGTCCTTTACCGCATAGCCGTCCATGGCGGAGGAGGAAAACGGTGGTTGCGTCAGGCGCGCATGCACTGCTTCCGACAGCACCCGACCGGCAGCCTCTGCCAGCGGCACGGTTTCGCTCTCGCGCGGTGTGGCGAGGGCAAGAACGCGATCAAGGGCTTCGGCAACGGAAAGCATCAGCCGGCCTCGAACAGGCCGGATTTCCCGCCGTCCTTCAGCACCAGCCGGATGTCGGAAATCACCATGCCTTTGTCCACGGCCTTGACCATGTCGTAAACGGTGAGCGCGGCGATACTGACGGCGGTAAGGGCTTCCATCTCCACTCCGGTCTGGCCGGTGGTTTTGACGGTGGCCTCGATGTCAATGCAGGCATTATCCACATCCGGCACCAGTTCCAGCGCGACCTTCGAGAGCGCAAGCGGGTGGCACAGGGGAATGAGGTCGTGGGTTTTTTTAGCACCCATAATTCCGGCCAGCCGTGCAACCCCCAGAACGTCACCTTTTTTCGCGCGCCCCTCGGTCACCAGCGCCAGTGTTTCCGGCTGCATGGAAATTTTTCCGCGCGCCACGGCAACACGATGGGTGATGTCCTTGGCCGAAACATCGACCATATGCGCGGCACCTTTTTCGTCGAAATGGGTCAGATCGGACATTTAATGCTCCAGCAGGTTGCGGGTTGCGGTTTCGACGTCATCTTGCCGCATCAGGCTTTCGCCAATCAGGAAGCAGCGGACGCCATGCCCGGCCATATCGGCCAGATCGGCAGGGGTGAACAGGCCGGATTCCGATACCACGGTTTTCCCCTCCGGCGCCAGTTTCACCAGCTCGCGGGTGGTGTCCAGCGAGGTTTCGAAGGTTTTCAGGTTCCGGTTGTTAATACCGAGCAGCGGGGATTTCAGCGCCAGCGCGCGTTCCAGTTCCTCGGCATTATGCACCTCGACCAGCACATCCATGCCCCAGTCGAAAGCCGCGGCCTCCAGCTCCTGCGCCTGTGCATCCGACACGCTGGCCATGATAATCAGGATGCAGTCGGCGTTAAGGGCGCGGGCCTCGGCCACCTGATAGGTGTCATACATGAAATCCTTGCGCAGAGCGGGCAGGGACGTGGCGGCGCGGGCCATCATCAGAAAGGCGTCGGATCCCTGAAACGAAGGCGTATCGGTCAGAACGCTCAGGCAGGTGGCACCACCACGTTCATAGGCGCGGGCCAGTTCCGGCGGGTTGAAATCCTCGCGGATCAGGCCTTTCGAGGGGCTGGCCTTTTTGACTTCGGCGATCAGCCCGTAACCGGTTTGCGCGGCGCGCTGCAGAGCGTCGGCAAAGCCGCGAACGGGGTCGGCGGTGCGTGCGGCTGCCTCGACCTGCGAGAGCGGGGTTTCCTGTTTGCGCGCGGCGACCTCTTCGAGCTTGTAGGCCTTGATCTTGTCGAGAACGTTGACCATTTACGCCCCCGCCGACGTGACTTCGGCCAGCTTGCGCGCGGCTTCCATGGCTTTGCCGGAGTCGATGCTCTCGGCCGCGATCTCGACCCCGCTGCGCAGATCGGCTGCCTTTTCGGCAATCACCAGCGCGGCAGCGGCGTTGAGCAGCACGGCGTTGCGATAGGCGCCGGTCTCGCCGGACAGCACGTCGCGTAGGGCCTTGCCGTTGAATTCCGGCGTGCCGCCGGTGATCTCGCTGAAGGCGTGGACCGGCAGGCCTGCATCTTCGGGATGGACCTCGAAACGGGTGATCCTGTCGTTGTTCAACTCTACCACTGTGGTCGGGCCGCAAACAGTGATTTCGTCGGTACCGTCGGAGCCGTGCACCAGCCACGCCCGCTCGGAGCCGAGAGCTTGCAGGGTTTCGGCCATATGTTCCAGAAGATGCGGGGTGAAGGCGCCGGTAAGCTGGCGTTTCACACCTGCAGGATTGGTTAACGGACCGAGGATGTTGAAAATCGTGCGCGTACCCAGTTCCATGCGCGCCGGCATTACATGTTTCATCGCCGGATGGTGCATCGGGGCCATCATGAAACAGATGTTGGCTTCGGCCAGCGCTTTTTCGGCCACCTCCGGCCCCACCATAACATTGATCCCCATCTGCCCGAGCGCATCGGCCGATCCGGAGAGAGAGGAAATATTCTTGTTGCCGTGTTTGGCAACAGGCACACCCGCACCTGCAACGGTAAAGGCGGTGGCGGTGGAAATGTTGAGTGTCGGTTTGCCCGTGCCACCGGTGCCGACGATGTCTATCGCGCCTTCTGGGGCCTTGACCGCGGCGCAGCGGGCGCGCATGGCGGCGGCGGCGGCGGTAACCTCGACCGGCGCTTCGCTACGGGTGCGCAGGACCATCAGGAAGCCGGCGATCTGGGCGATGGTCGCCTCGCCGTCCATGATCGCGCCAAAGGCGGCCTCCGCGTCGGTGCGGGTCAGGGGGCCTTCGATGGCCTTGGCCAGAATGGGTTTGAGGATGTCGCTCATTTCGTGGCTCCTGCAATATCCAGAAAGTTCTTCAGCATTTTGTAGCCGTGTTCCGAGGCAATGGATTCCGGATGGAACTGCACGCCGTGGATCGGCAACTCGCGATGTTGCAGACCCATGATGGTGCCGTCTTCCAGCTCGGCGGTGATTTCGAGAACATCGGGAAGGCTTTCGCGTTCAACCACAAGCGAGTGATAGCGCGTGGCCTGAAACGGTGTCGGCAGCCCTTTGAACAGGCCTTTGCCCGTGTGGTGCATCGTGCCCATTTTGCCGTGCACGATCTCGTCACATTGCACGACCTTGCCGCCGAAAGCCTGCCCGATGGTCTGATGGCCGAGGCAAACACCGATCAGAGGTGTGCCTGTCTCCGCCGCGGCCTGCACCAGTGGCAGGCAGATTCCCGCCTGTTCCGGATCACACGGACCGGGCGAAAGCATGATCGCTGCGGGGCTCATCCCCATTGCTGCCTGTACGTCCAGCTCGTCATTGCGCTTGACGGTGACATCTGCGCCCAGTTCGCCAAGGTAATGCACCAGATTATAGGTGAAACTGTCATAGTTATCGATCAGCAGCAGCATGGATGTTCTTTCAACTTTGTGAGCGCCGGGGGCTGTTGTTACGGAATTTGCACGCTATACAGACGTTTAGCAACGATCTATGCTTATGGAAACGGCATATATCAGATTTTGAGGAATAGATTGCATGACTAGCGGCGAGCAGATGCCAAAAGGCGGGTTTTTGCGAGGTGTTCTGGCGGGAACAGCACTGAGCGGCATTTTGGTTATCGTGTTGTCCACGGCTTTTGACAACAACCGCACGGAGGCCCCGTTGCCAGCTGTTCCGGTTGTGGCTGAAGCCCAGCCCGCGGCTCCGGTAGTGCCGGAGGCGACTACGCCTGCGCCACCCGCAGAACCGGGCGGACCTGCGGTTGTCAGCGAGGGCGTGGGCGTGATTGTGCCGCCGGCGGATCCGGTTGATGCCTTGCCGGCGCTTGGCCAAACCAGCACGGTGGTGACCACCGCGCCACCGGCCAAGATGACCAGTGCGGAGCAGGCGAGTGCCGCTCCGGTTGCGCAGGCGGCTCCGGAAGTTCCTGTTGCGGGCGGGATCGAGACTGGTTCCATGCAAGCCGACGCAGCCGATACCGCCCCTGAAACCATCGATATTTCCACCTACGGTGTGCCGGCTGTTGCCGCCGCTACGCCGGCCGTTGCCGCGCCGGAATCCGCCGCCGGAGTCGAAGCCGAAACGCAAACCGCCGTGATCGCAACGCCGGTAACATCCGGTAATACCGGGTTTGGCACACAGGCCGATGCCGGAGATTCTGGCGGGTCTGCCGGACTGGCCGCCACGGATGGCGGGACACCTGCTGTCGCGGCGCCTGCCCAACTGGGCAATACGGTTATCGCCGAAAACCTGCCAGCCGATACCGCAAGTGCATTGAAGCCCGAGGGTGGATTCACCTTGAGCGGCCAGACAATTATTCCCGTGGACGAAACAACGGGTGCCGATCTGGTTTCGCCGGATGCTTCCCGCGGGGCGTTCCTTGACTACGCGCAAGATTTCGATGCGGCGACCGATAAACCGGCCATCGCGATTGTTCTGCTGGCGGATACGGTTGATCAGGCAACGCAGGCGATGGCGTTGACTTCACCTGTCAGCATTGCGGTGCGAGCCGATAATCCCGACGCCGCAAACATCGTTAACACGGTTCGCAGCCTTGGCGGTGAAGCGCTGATGTTCCTGCCTGAAGAGGGCGCAAAAAGCATTCCGGGGGGCACTGATCCTGCCTCCGCCGTCGAGACTCTGACCGAAAGCCTGGCTGCCATTCCGGGGGTGATCGGTATTGTCGACGGGCCGGATGGCGATCTTCCGTCCGATACCAAGCTGTTGTCGGCCGTTTTGGCTGCGCTTGACGATCAGGGTTTCGGGATTGTGACCACGACGTCCATCGGGTTGAACCGTGCCGAGATCATGGCCAACGAATCCGCTATTCCGGCGGCGTCGATTCTGCGCCGCATTGATACGGAGCCGGGGAAAATTCCGGTAATCCGGCAAATGGACAAGGCGGTTCTGCAGATCGGCGACGGAGGAAAAACCGTGGTGTTTGGCGCGGCTTCGAACGATGTCCTCTCGGCACTCAAATTCTGGATGAAGAGCAACAAGGCCCAGAACGTGACGGTCGCGCCGGTGTCCTTCACGATGAAATAGGCGTCAGGACTGGCCGCCGCGGAAGGTGACAAACAGGCCGGCGTCCTCGGCGGCTTTCATCAGGGCCTTGGATTTGTTGACGGTTTCCTGATATTCGGCCTCGGGGTCGCTGTCGTAAACAACGCCGCCGCCTGCCTGCACATAAAGCGTTTCATCCTTGATAACAGCCGTGCGCAGGGCGATGCAGATGTCCATGTCGCCGCCGGCAGAGAAGTAGCCGATACCGCCGCCATAGATGCCGCGTTTCTCGGTTTCCAGCTCGTCGATGATTTCCATAGCCCGCACTTTTGGCGCGCCCGATACCGTGCCTGCGGGCAAACCGGCAAGCAGGGCAGCAAGGGCATCATAGTCGTCGCGCAGCTCTCCCTGAACGTTGCTGACGATGTGCATGACGTGGCTGTAACGCTCGATTGTAAACTGCTCGTTCGGGTCTACGGTGCCGATTTTGGCGACGCGACCCACGTCGTTACGCCCCAGATCGAGCAGCATCAGGTGTTCGGCCATTTCCTTGGGATCGGCCAGAAGATCGGCTTCGAGTGCCTTGTCCTCGGCCTCGTTCGCACCACGCGGACGGGTGCCGGCGATCGGGCGGATGGTGACCTTGCGGCCCTGCACCTGCACGAGGATCTCCGGACTGGCACCGATGACCTGAAAGCCCCCGAAGTTGAAAAAGAACATATAGGGCGAGGGGTTTGTCCTGCGGAGTGCGCGGTAAAGCGCAAACGGCGGCAGGTCGAATTTTTGCGCCCAGCGCTGGCTGGGAACCACCTGAAAAATGTCTCCGGCGCGGATGTAGTCTTTGGCCTTTTCCACTACCTCGAAATAGGATTCCTTGCTGGTGTTCGACACAGGATCGAGCCGGAACGGTTCGGAGCCGAGGTCACGCGACTGGTTCGGAATATCGCGGTCAAGATCGCGCACGGCCTCCATGACCCGCTCGGCGGCCTGCGCGTAGGCAGCGCGGGCATTCTGGTCGCTGTTGGCCCAGACGGGGCTGATGACAGTGACCTCGCCCTTGACGCCATCCAGTACCACTATGATGGTCGGGCGCAGGAAAATGGAATCCGGCACGTTGATCGGGTCGGGATTGACGTTGGGCAGGTTTTCCACCAGCCGCACGGTGTCATAGCCTAGGTATCCGAACAAACCGGCGGCCATTGGCGGCAACCCTTCGGGAATATTAATTCGGCTTTCGCCGAGGATTTCGCGCAACGCGGTCAGCGTGTCCGATGCCATCGGTTCAAAAGCGTTTTCGTCGAAACGGGCGGAGCGGTTGACCTCGGCCCTGTCACCATGAGCGCGGAACACCAGATCGGGTTTCATGCCGATAATGGAGTAGCGCCCGCGGGTCTCGCCGCCGGTCACGGATTCCAGCATGAAGCTGTCCTTGCGCGCCTGCGCCAGTTTCAGCATCAGCGAGACGGGCGTGTCCAGATCGGCGACCAGACGGGTCCAGACGACCTGATTTTCGCCGGCGTCATAACCTGCCGCGAAATCCTCGTATGCCGGAAAAATCTGCATTATTGCAACTGGGTATAGAGCGAGTCGATGCGGGCCTGATTGAGCGTCGGTTTGGCCTGCTGCACGAGGGCGGAGCTGAAATAGGTCAGCACATCCTGCGCCAGCAGGTCATTTGCCTGTGCAGTAACCTGATCGACAACCGGTTTCGCGCGTTCATCTTCGGGATCGAACGGCTTGACGTTGTTCAGTTGCACGATCACGGCACCGTCGAAGTTCTCGAAAATCCGCACCTCGCCCGATTCCATATCGAACACGGCCGGAATAACCGCGGGCGGTAGATCCGGCACGTTGGCAGTGCGGGTGATTTCGGTGGCTTCACCGACTTGCAGGCTGCCGGAGAAATCGCCGAGCGTGCCGCCGGAAGCGGTGATCGCGGTTTTGATCTGTTCGGCGCGGGTCTGGATCATTTCCTGCGTTTTGGCGGCCTTCCAACCGGCAATTACGTCGGCGCGGACTTCCTCGAATGGCAGAACATAGGGTTCGGTGATTTTGTCGACGCGCAGGGCGAAAATTCCGCCGTCGCTCATTTCGACAATATCGCGCTCCTCGCCGACCTCAGCCGCGCTGGCCTCGTCGCGGAACTCGGAGTAGGCGGCAATGCCGTCGGTGCTGCCTTCGGCAAGGTTGACGGAATCAAGGATCATGTCGGTTTCATCGGCTACTTCCTCGAGCGTTGCCCCGCCGGCGATAAGGTCGATCACCTCGTCAGCGACATCGGCGATGGTGCCGACTGCCTCGCCGAGGGCAATTTCGTTTTTCAGTTCGTCCCTGACCTCTTCCAGAGGGATGGAGGTGCCGTCAATCGCAGCGTTCAGGCGGAACAGGGAGGGGCCGATATCGCTGTCGAGCGGGCCATAGACACCCGGTTCGGACGTTGCGAACAGAACGGCGGCGACAGTTTCCCCGACGTCCTCGGGCGTGACTTCGCCAAGATCGGCGTCGGCAATGGTCAGACCGGCCTCGGCCAGAAGATCGTCGAAGGTGGCTTCGCCGGAATCGATCCGTGCCTTGGCTGCGGCCGCTTCTTCCTCGGTATTGAAGGCGATGCGCTCGACAAAACGGCGCGGCTCTGTGTTGTACTGGTCGCTGCGGCTTTCATAGAGCGCGGCGATGGATTCTTCGCTTACAACAGCGGTCTTGGCGACCTGCTCCGGCGTCAGGCTGATATAGGTGATGTCACGGGTGAGCGGCTGGGTGAAATCCTCGGGGCGCGCTTCGTAATAGGCTTGCAGTTCGGCTTCTGTCGGTTCGGGCGCGGCACCGGGCAGGTTGTCGGTCGTAACGCGGGCATAGGTGAAGTCGCGGTATTCACCCATATAGTCGAACACGGTTTCAAGCGCTGTATCGGGCAGGGCAATCCCTGCGGTGATGCCGGTCTGCATGATAACCTGCGCCGCATCGAGACGCAGAAGGTCCTCGTATTCCGACGGGGTCAGGCCGGAGCTTTTCAGAATATCCTTGTAAAGATCCTTGTCGAAGGCACCGCCGACGCCCTGAAACAACGGGTTCTCCAGCAGGTTCTTGCGCACGGTTTCGTCGGAAACCGACAGGCCGAGGCGTTTGACCTCGCCGCGGATGGCCGCCTGCGTGATGAGGCGCTGCAGCACCTGCTGGTCAATTCCGAACTGCAGGGCCTGTTCGATGGTGATATTCTGCCCGACCTGTTGCGAGAGGTTTTGCAACTCCTGCTGCAGCACACGGAAATATTCCTCGGCCGTCACTTCCTCGTCCCCGACGCTGGCAACGCTGGCCGTGGTGGAGGGCGAGAAAATTCCGGTGATGCCAAAGCCGACCATGGCCAGAACCGAGAGACCCAGAACGATATAGAAGAAAAACTTCGAGATTTTTTTGCGCGCCGGCTGTGTCATTGTTTTTATCGTCCCCTGCAAGGCCCGTTGAATTCAGTCGCAAGTTTTTAGGCCGGTAACGGGGCGGATACAAGGGCTATGGCCGAAATGCCGCCAGTCTGCGGAACATTTCCGCCAGACCGTCCCGATCCGCATTGGCAAAGGCGACGCGCATTTGTTTTTCCGCACTACCGTCACCACCCTGATCCATTGTCGGCGCGAACATTGTGCCGGGCAACAACAGCAGCGATTGTTCCCTGACGAGGCGCTGTGCCAGAACGTCGGAGGGCATATCGAAAGGATGCTCGACATAGGCGAAATAGGCTCCGCAGCCCAGCAGTTTCCAGCCTTCGAGGTTTTCAAAGCCTTCAGCAGCCGCGGCGCGGCGATCCAGAATCTCGTCCCGCTCGCTTGCCACCCATTGCGACAGGTTCCGCAGGCCAAATAATGCTGCCTTTTGCCCGATCTGGTTGGGACAAATCGCAACGGTGTCGAGGAATTTTTCCACCTGCGCCAGCCGCTCTGGCGAGGCAATCATCGCCCCCACGCGATGGCCTGTCA
>WFTU01000192.1 GCA_015485375.1 Paracoccaceae bacterium
CCGATATGCGGCTGGAATTCGATCAGGGCGGTGTACGCCTGATCCGGATATTGCGTCCGACCGAGGGGATCATGCGTATCCTCGACCCGCAGACACAGACATACATGGAATTTACCGGCGCGCCGGTTCCGCCCGATGCGGTTGACGGCGCGGCCTCACCCTGTCCGACGCAGCCCGCACAGGAGCTGCGCTGCGAGCGGTCCGGCCAGAGCATGACGATCAGCGGTATTCGCGCCGAAGGCTGGGTGATCTCGCTTCCGCAACAACCGCGCCCGCAGGTGATCTATTGGGATCCGGAGCGGCGCAAGGCGCTGCGCGAGGAGTTCCCCGACGGTTCGCTGATGCAGATGTCTTTCGTTGCCATGGAAGCCGTGGCTGGGCGCAGTGCCGAACACTGGAAAATGGAAATGACCGCACAGGGGCGCGAGCCGCTGGTCGGCGACTGGTGGTTCGATACCGAACTGCGTGTGGTGTTGCGCGAAACCCTGCCGGACGGGTCCGAGCGGCGGCTGGAAAATATCACTGTCGGTCCGGTCGATCCGGCCATGTTCGAGGTACCCGCAGGTTGGCAGAAAACCGACCCGCCTGCCGTCCCTGCACCGCAAAACTAAGAATAACAGGACTATTGTAATGTTGACATTATTTGCAAATTTCAAAGGCGGGACCGGCAAGAGCACCGTGGTGTTCAACCTTGCCGTCTGGCGCATGGAGCAGGGCAAGCAGGTCACGGTTTGCGACCTCGATCCGCAACGCACGGTAAGCGATGTCGCGATGATCCGCGATGAGGACGAGATCGAACCCGCGATGAAAGTTGTGCACAAGCTGCCCGCCAAGGGTAAGGCGCGCGGCGACTGGATGGTCGACGTGGGCACTTCCGACATGAAGGCCGTGCGTGCAGCTGTACGCGCGTGTGGTCAGGTTGTTATTCCCGTGACACCTTCGCAGGCCGATATCTGGGCGACGCAACGGTTTCTGGAGATCATTCGCGAGGAACGGGCCGAGGGTGATATGCCGGTGATCAAGGCCTTTCTGAATCGCGCCGACCCGCATCCGCGTTCGCGCGAGAATGCCGAGGCGCGCGAGGCGCTGCAATCGCTGCCGATGATCAAGAAGGTGCTGGATGCCAAACTGGTGCAGCGTCTGGCCTTCCGCCGGTCGTTTTCCGAAGGTCTGGCGGTATCGGAGATGGAACCGAACGGCAAGGCGGCGGCGGAGCTGGATGCGTTGGCACGCGAGATTTACGGCAGGAAGTAGGGAATTTCATTCCCGGAATTTGAGGATAAAGCCATGATTATGCCCTTTGTAAGACTGTTTGCAATCTATGTGCTGGTCGGACTGGCGGTTTTCGCGTTTTTCAAACGTGACCGGATTGTGGAACTTTTTGCCAACCCCGAGTCCGAAGTGGCCTTGCCCGCAGTGCCCGTGGTGCCGAAACCCGTGGCGACGACACCTGCGCCAGTGGCCGAACCGCTTGTCGAGGCGGACACATCCGAGCTTGCTGCCCCGACAAACACGCTGACCCAGCCTGTGGCCGCTCCCTTGACAGAGCCGGTTGCGGCCCCTGAACCGTCGACACCGGTTGCCGTTGCAGATCTGCCCGCGCGTTTGCAGCAGGCGCGTCAGGCATTCTGGCAAGGTGACATCGCGCAGGCGGAGGCGACCTACAAGGCGCTGGCTGCCGATTTTCCCGACTCGGTCGATGTGATGGGCGAGCTGGGAAATCTTTACTATAATCGTGGACGCATGGGCGAAGCGGCGGTATATTTTGCCAGGGTCGGGGATATGGCGCTGGACGCAGGTAACACGACGCAGGTTCTGTCGATGATGGGTATCCTCCAGCAAATCGCGCCGGACAAGGCCGCCGACCTGCGGGCGCGTTTCGATGCGGCGCAAGGGAACTGAAATTTCTGAATCGGAGACAGCATGAACCAGTTTCTCGCCAAGCGCCTCGCCAATCTCGAAGCCCACCTGAAAGCGGAGAACCCCGCGTTGCTGGAGGTGCTTCCGACCTACTACAAGCTTGACAAAATGCTTTACAAGCTGGGGCTGCTGGACCGCGAAACCTCGCTGGCATCGCGCATTTCATGGTGGCCGCTGATCTCGGTTCTGGGCACGTTTTCGTCGGGAAAGTCCACGTTCATCAACGACTATGTCGGCGAGAAAATCCAGAGCACCGGTAATCAGGCGGTCGACGACAAGTTCACCGTGATTTGCTATGGTGCGTCGGGCAGCCAGACCTTGCCGGGCACGGCGCTCGACGCCGACCCGCGCTTTCCGTTTTTCCGCATGTCCCGCGAAATCGAAAAAGTTGCCGAGGGCGAGGGCAAGCGGATCGAGAGCTACCTGCAGCTGCGCACCACCAGCCAGCCGAAGGTGAAAGGCAAGATCATCATCGACTCGCCCGGTTTCGATGCCGACGACCAGCGCCGCTCGACGTTGCGCATCACCAACCATATTATCGACCTCTCCGATCTGGTGCTGGTGTTCTTCGATGCCCGCCATCCCGAGCCGGGGGCGATGCAGGACACGCTGGAGCATCTGGTTGCACGCACGGTCTCGCGCACCGATGCGACCAAGTTTTTCTATATCCTGAACCAGATGGACACCGCCGCCAAAGAGGATAACCCCGAGGAAGTCGTCGGTGCATGGCAGCGGGCGATGGCACAGGCCGGCCTGTCCGCCGGACGGTTCTTTACCATCTATAACGAAGCCGCCGCTGTCCCGATCGAGGACGAAGCCCTGCGGGACCGTTTCCGCACCAAGCGCGATACCGATCTGGCGGCAATCACCGAACGCATGGACGAGGTCGAGGTGCAGCGCAACTATCGTATCGTCAGCGTTCTGGAAACGGTGGCCAACGAACTGGAGCACGATATCCTGCCGAAACTGCGCGATGCGAAAGCGCGCTGGCGCCGTGGTGTGCTGATCGGGGACGGCGCGGCGCTTGCCGGGCTGTTGGCGATCGTTGTCGGTCTTGCGATCTATTTCAAATGGCTGCCATCGGGCGAGGTGTTCAGCTTCGACTGGCTGAAGGCCAATCTGGTGAATGTCATTGCCTCGCTGGTGGCGGTCGTCATTCTGGCGGGCAGCTTCCATTACTGGGTGCGCGGCGTGGTGGCGAAGCGTATCGCGGCCGGCCTGTCCGAAACCTATGGCCAGATGGAGCTGAACCTGCGCGTGGCATTCCTCAAGAGTGCAGGGGCCTTGCGCTCCATTTTTCGCGCGGAACCGGCAGGTTGGGGCAAGGGGGCGGCCAGGCGTATGCGTATGATCCGCGAAACGGTCGCCGTGCATATCCAGAACCTCAACGACAAATACGCCGATCCGTCGGGAAAATCCGATGTGGTCGAGGTTGAAACGGATGCCGTGGTCGAAAACACCGAAACCCCAGAACAACCCGATGAAAACGCGCAACCATAAGCGTCGATAAAAGGATACAGGAATGAGCACCAAATCCGCTTGCACCCCTCCCGAGGGCCGGTGCGCCGAGCAGGAATTCCGCCTTTCGGTCTACGAGGCCGGTCACGCACTGGCGGCACGGGCGCTCGAGTTGCGGATTTTATCGGTGCGCATCCTGCCTCGCCCGCCGGTTCTGGTCAGCGACAAGACTTTCGAGGGAAACAACTGGGGGTCCTTCATCCGCACACTGGAAACCCGCGTGATCGAACTGTTCAGCGGCCAGATCGCCGAGGAACTGGTCTGTAATGCCAGCAACTGCTGCAGCGGGGATGTGACCCGAATCGATGAACTCACGCGACTGATTGCCGGCCTGAACGGCGAGGACGAGGTCGAAACCGTCTGGTTCGGGCTCGAGGAAATCGCCGAGGGTATTTTTGCCGACCCGAAATTCCGGGTCGCAATCGAGCCGGTGGCGGAGTTCCTTTACGAGCGTTTTGCGGCCGGGGTTGAAGAAATCGACGGGCGCGAGCTGGACGCCGAACTGGACAAATATGTGCCATCCCTGCCGCCGCGCAAAAAGGGTCTGAAACGGTTTTTGCAGTTCTCCTGAGTCCGGAATTCCTGGCATGTGCTGGCGCTGAAACAGCTCGAACTAACAACCTCAGGGAGAAGTTGACGTCACGTAAGGTCGCATTGTCTTCGGGAATGTTGCGAAAATCCGCCACACTAGAGCGTTCTCAGTGTGGCAATATATCCACCAGTCTCGACTCACTTTTGCCTAAAAAGAAAGCAACCCCCCGCAGGAATGCGCTGCGGGAGGCCTGCCTTACCGGGATGCCAGAAGTTCCGAAGATTTTCCGGCAACCGGTTTCTGTAGCTTCAAATCGTTGATAATATTGCCTAATTCATCTTTACTGACCGAAGCGAACCCCAAGAACTCCAGCAAATCACGGCGTAAATGTTTAGGCAGTGCCATGATCTGGGAAAACTGTTCCGGGGCGATGTTGGTAGCCATCTGTTTTTGCCTATAACCAATTACAATGCCCGCAATTTACAGTTGACTTATAATTCTGCAACCTGTCTAAAAAGACATGTCTAAAACAATAGGTATTGATGCAACCCTTCGAGAGTTGGAGCTTTTGTCTCCGGCAGGGTATTTTGTTGGTCTGCATATCCGCTTCGCGGCACCGCTTATTACGTACCAGACCTACAGTCAGGAATGGAACGATTATTACACCGAAAATGCCTTTGCCCTGCGTGATCCGATGATCGCCTGGGGATTTAGTGTGGAAGGGTCGACGCGCTGGAGTGCGATCGAAATCCCTGATACATTCAACATATTGGGCTCAGCAGCGGATTTTGGCATGAAGTATGGTGCTTCGGTCTCTGTTGGTCCGATAAAGTCCCGTACGATTGCCGGCGCTACCCGCGCCGATCGCGAGTTCACAGATTCGGAAATCGAGAGGATTTCCAACCTGATCCACATACTCCATCGGGAAACAGAACCCCCGGAGAGTTTGACGGATGCACAAAGAGAAGCCCTGCAGCTGATCGCGGATGGCAATCGCCACGCCGCGGCAGCCGCCAAACTGGGAATATCCGAAAGCGCATTGAAGGCTCGTTTGACATCGGCACGCAACAGGTTGCTGGCAAGGACAACGGCAGAAGCCATTCAGCGCGCCAAGGATTACCGGTTGTTGTGAGCGGGTGTCCCCACCACCGGCAGGGTTTGAGTTTAATCAACCAAGCTGGAGGCTACTATGCAAGCTACAACACTTTCTTTCGACAACATCCACACCCACGGTGAGCTGTTCACCACGCTCCTGCGCGCACGCAGGCAGTCGTTCATCGTACGCAACAACTGGGATTTGCCCGAAGCGGACGGAATGGAATATGACCAGTATGACACACCGGCCAGCCGCTGGGTGGCCGTGCATCATCTGGGCGAGGTTCTGGCCGGTATCCGGCTGACCCCTACCACCGCACGCTGCGGGATCTATTCCTACATGATCCGCGATGCACAGCGTGGCCTGCTGGACTCGATCCCGAGCGACCTGCTCGATTTCGAAGCGCCGGTTGCCCCGCACATCTGGGAATCCTCCCGCGTATTTGTCTCGCAAAGTGTGCCGGCAAAAATGCGGATGCGGGTGCAGGCCAACCTGATGGGCGAGATGATCAGTGCCGCCCGTACCATGGGCGCCACACAGATTCTCGGACTGGTGCCGGCGGTCTGGTCGCGCTGGATCGGCCGTCTGGACCTCGATGCCGAACCCGCAGGTCCGGTGATGGAAATCGACGGCGTCAACACGCAGGTGGCCATGATGAATCTGGCAAGCAACCTGCACTAGGTTTGTTGCCATCTGCGGCAATTGACCGTTTCAGGACCGGGGAACTTGTCTCCGGTCCTCTAACGCCTTATGTCGGAAGCACTTCCAGACAGACGAGGCCGCATCATGGCAAGAAAACCGATTCCCGCAAACGAAAAAACCGAGGACCGCGGCAAGTCGCGCGATATCGGACCGCTGCGCGGGTTGTTCCCGTTTCTGAAGCCCTACAAGTGGCTGATGATCGGGGCAGGGATCGCACTGGTGTTTACGGCCGTTGTCTCGCTGGTTCTGCCCATGGCGGTGCGTCAGGTGGTGGACGGCTTTTCCATGGATCGTCTGGCGGATATGGACCGCTATTTTGCCGCCACGATCTTTATCATGGGCGCGCTGGCCATCGGAACCGGTATGCGGTTCTACCTTGTGACCCGCCTTGGCGAACGTGTGATCGCCGACATCCGTATGGAGGTCTATAACAAGGTTATCGGCCTCAGCCCCGCATTTTATGAAAAAATCATGACCGGAGAGGTGCTGTCGCGCCTCACGACCGATACAACCCTGATCTTGTCGGTCATCAGCTCCTCGGTCTCGGTGGCCTTGCGCAACGTGCTGATGATGTTTGGCGGGTTGATATTCATGTCGGTTACCTCGCTGAAAATGACTGGACTGGTGCTGCTGATGGTGCCGGTGGTGATCATCCCTATTCTGGTGTTGGGCCGCAAACTCCGCGCGCTCAGTCGCGAAAGTCAGGATAAGATTGCCCAGAGTTCGGGCGAGGCTTCCGAGACCCTGCTGGCCGCGCAAACCGTGCAGGCCTATACGCACGAGGCCGAAAGCCGCAAAAGCTTTGACGGGCTGACCGAGGC
>WFTU01000193.1 GCA_015485375.1 Paracoccaceae bacterium
CCTTCGGGGCGTCGGGCCAGCAAAACACGGCCGTCCTTGTCGACCAGTGCGACGGCGGAAACCAGCAGGGTTTTCATGAGCGGTAGTCGGCGTTGATGGTGATATACTGGTGCGTAAGGTCGCAGGTCCATACCGTCGCCTCGCCCTCGCCAACCCCCAGATCGACAGTGATCGAGAGGTCCTGCGCTTTCATGTATTCGGCCCCGTCCTCCTCGCGGTAGTCCGGCGAGACCCAGCCGTTTTCGGCTACGAGGATGTCCCCGAACCAAATCGACAGGCGGTCGCGGTCGGCCTCCTCGCCGGCAAAGGCGGTTTTGACCAGCGGCGAGTTGGCAATCGCCAGCCCGACGGTTTTTGCCGCCCTGTCGTTCTCCGCGCCCCTGACGGTGATGGCCACGAATTTCGTGGCCCCTTCGCCATCGCGCACGACCTGATGGGCAAGGTTCAGCATGACGCTGTGCAAAGCCTCGGCAAAGACGGCGGCGCGGGGGTCGTCGGCGGTGGAAATCCCGGCCATTTCGGCGCGACCCGTAGCCCCGACAATCAGGGAGTCCGAGGTGGAGGTATCGCTATCCACGGTGATACTGTTGAAGGTGGTTTCGGTGTTGGCCGACACGATGCCTTGCAACACAGACTGCGAGATTTTCGCGTCGGTGAAGATAAACACCAGCATGGTGGCCATATCCGGCGCGATCATGCCGGAGCCTTTGGCGAAACCGGCGATTTTCACCGGCGTTCCGTCCAGCGTGACCTCGGCGGCGGCGCCTTTGGGATAGGTGTCCGTGGTCATGATGGCGCGGGCGGCCTTGTGTGCCTTGCTCCCGGCCAGACCCTTGACCAGTTCGTCCATTTTCGCGGTGATGCGCTCGCTCGGCAAAGGCTCCCCGATCACGCCGGTGGAGGCGACAAACACATTGCGTGGTGGAATTTCGAGTGCTTCGGCCGCGGCCTCGGCGGTTTTGCGCACACCTTCCATGCCGTTGTTGCCGGTAAAAGCGTTGGCATTGCCGGAGTTGACCAGAATCGCCAGCCCGCCGGAGTGCATTCCGAAGGCGAGGTTTTCCTGACACCACAGAACCGGCGCGGCACGGGTTTTGGAGCGGGTGAAAGTGCCTGCCACCACGCTACCTGCGTCAAGGGCGGCCAGCATGACATCCAGCCGCCCCTTGTATTTCACATTGGCCTCGACCGCCGCGAAGCGCACACCTTTGATAACCGGCAGGGCGGGAAAACCGCCCTCCGGTGCCAGCGGGGATACGGGGATCGGGGCCGCCATGGGTCTACTCGGTCAGAAGGTCGAGGTTGCGTATATTGGCCGGATCGAAACCTTCGGTCATGGTTTCGACCGAGGCGCCGTCACGCAATTCGGTGATCCTGGCTTCGAGCTTTTGCGACTGGATCTGCTGCACCAGCTGGTCGCGGATTTCGGCCAGTGTCGGCGCCGGCTTGATGCGCTTGTCGTTCAGCTTGATGACATGCCAGCCGAACTGCGTCTGCACGGGGGCAGAGATAGCCCCGACGTCCAGCGCGATTGCGGCGTTCTCGAAATCCGGAACCATGGAGCCGCGGCCGAACCAGCCGAGCTCGCCACCGTTCGGGCCGGACGGGCCGGTGGATTTTTCTTTGGCAAGTTCGGCAAAATCGGCGCCGCCTTCCAGCTCGGAAATGATCGCCTTCGCTTCATCCTCGGTCTCGACCAGAATATGGCTGGCGTTGAATTCCTCTTCTTCCGGAATGGCCGCGACGGTTTCCTGATAGGCAGCCTGAAGCTCCTCCTCGGTCGGCTCTGTGCCGATTACACCGTCGATGGCGGAGGCGGCGCGGATCGCGCGGGCCTCGTTTTCCAGCGCCAGACGCATTTCCAGCGAGTCCGTGGCGACGGTGTCACCCAGAAGCGTCTGGTCGATCAGCTGGTTGAGGATCCCCTCGAACAGCACGTCGTCGGGGGCCTGCAGATACTGTTCCGGCAATTGCGTGCGCAGCAGGATTACATGGCCGAGTGTGATTTCGGTGCCGTTGACCACGGCCAGCACGGTCGAGGCATCGACGCTGGATTCCTGAGCCATCACCGGCGCTGTGGAAAGAACACCAAAGCAGGCGATTGCACCGGCCATCATGAGTTTACGCATATTATTACTCCCGTTGAGGCCCGAAAGGGCGCTATTTCATAGTATTGCCGTCTTGCCCTCGCGGGCTGGCGTTGACACTTCCATGCCTGCCGCTTACATCAAAACCGATCCTTCCGGTGCATGGTGGTCGCGTGAGTCCATTTACGCATTTGCGCGCATTGAAACAAGCACCATAGTCGTTTGATTGAACGGCGAAAGAGGGCAACATCTCCGATCGGCACATTCCGGCCGGCACAAGTGGAAGAAAGACGGGTATCTATGCTGGGTGTAGGCGCAATTGCCAAAAAGGTTTTTGGCACTCCGAACGATCGTAAAATCAAGGCCGTTAGACCGCTTGTTGCCAGGATCAACGCGCTGGAGCCGGAGTTCCAGGCGCTCTCGGACGAGGGAATCAAAGCCAAGACGCAGGAGTTTCGCGACCGCCTTGCCAATGGCGAGAGCCTCGACGACCTGCTGCCCGAAGCCTTCGCCAATGCGCGCGAGGCCGCTGTGCGCACGCTGGGCCTGCGCCCCTTCGATGTGCAGCTGATCGGCGGTATTTTCCTGCACCGCGGCGACATTGCCGAGATGAAAACCGGCGAGGGTAAGACCCTGATGGCGACCCTGCCGGTATACCTGAACGCGCTCACGGGGCGCGGTGTGCATGTGGTTACGGTCAACGACTATCTGGCTAAACGTGATGCCGAATGGATGGGTATTGTCTATGATTTCCTTGGTGTGAGCTGGGGCGTGGTTGCGCCCGGTATGCAGGAGATGGACAAGAAGGCCTCTTATGATGCCGACATCACCTATGCCACCAACAACGAGCTGGGTTTCGACTATCTGCGCGACAACATGAAATCGAACCTGTCGGAGATCCTGCAGCGCGATCACTATTTCGCGATCGTGGACGAGGTGGACTCGATTCTGATCGACGAGGCGCGCACTCCGCTGATTATTTCCGGTCCGACCGAGGATAAATCCGACCTCTATATCACTATCGACAAGCTTGTTCCCGAAATGACCGAGGAACATTACGAGCTGGACGAAAAGACCCGCTCGGCGACCCTGACCGAGGAAGGCAACGACTTCATGGAGGCGAAGTTGCAGGAGGCCGGTCTGCTGCCCGAAGGGCAGTCGATGTACGACCCCGAAAGCGCCACCCTCGTGCATCATGTCAATCAGGCGTTGCTGGCACATGCCCTGTTCAAGCGCGACAAGGACTACATCGTGCGCGGCAACGAGGTGATGCTGATCGACGAATTCACCGGCCGCATGATGACCGGCCGCCGTCTGTCCAACGGCCTGCATCAGGCCATCGAGGCCAAGGAACGCGTCCAGATCCAGCCGGAAAACGTGACTCTGGCGTCTGTGACTTTCCAGAACTATTTCCGCCTTTACGACAAGCTGGCCGGCATGACCGGTACCGCGCTGACCGAGGCCGAGGAATTTGCCGATATTTACAAACTCGGCGTTGTCGAAGTCCCGACCAACCTGCCGATCGCGCGCGAGGACGAGCACGATCGGGTCTATCGCACCGCTGCCGACAAATATGCCGCCATCGTCGAGGAAATCCGGCTGGCGCACGAAAAGGGCCAGCCGACGCTGGTCGGCACCACTTCGATCGAGAAATCCGAGCATATTTCGGAACTGCTGAAAAAGGCGGGCATCCCGCACAACGTTCTGAACGCGCGCTACCACGAAAAAGAAGCCGAGATCATCGCTATGGCCGGTGTGCCGGGAGCGGTGACCATCGCGACCAACATGGCCGGTCGCGGCACCGATATCCAGCTCGGCGGCAACCTCGACATGCGTATCGTTGCCGAGATCGAGAAGGCCGGCGAGGATCACGATCCCGTCGCCATCCGCGAGCAGATGCTGGCGGAGGTCGCAGACGCCAAGGAAAAGGCGCTGGCGGCGGGCGGCCTGTTCGTTCTGGCCACCGAGCGCCACGAAAGCCGCCGCATCGACAACCAGTTGCGTGGTCGTTCCGGCCGTCAGGGCGATCCCGGACGCACGGTGTTCTTTCTGTCGCTCGAAGACGATCTGATGCGGATTTTCGGCTCGGACCGGCTCGACAAGATGCTGTCCCGTCTCGGGATGGAAGAAGGCGAAGCCATCGTGCATCCGTGGGTCAACAAGGCACTGGAACGCGCCCAGTCCAAGGTCGAGGCCCGCAACTTCGACCTGCGTAAAAACGTGCTGAAATATGACGACGTGATGAACGAACAGCGCAAGATGATCTTTGGCCAGCGTCGCGAAATCATGGAAGCGGACGATGTTTCCGACACCATCCGCGAAATGCGCCACGATGTTGTGGACGACCTGATCGCCAGCCACATCCCGCCGAAAGCCTATCCGGAACAGTGGGATACCGAAGGGCTGCGTGACGAGGTCCGCACGATCTTCGCGCTCGACCTGCCGATTGTGGACTGGGCCGCCGAAGAGGGTGTGGACGACGAGGACGTCACCGAGCGCCTCTATGCCGAGGTCGACAAGGCTATCGCGCAGAAGGTTGCGAAATACGGTGCCGACACCATGCGACAGGTCGAGAAACAGATTCTGCTGCAGGTCATCGACAAAAGCTGGCGCGAGCATCTGATCACCATGGAGCACTTGCGCTCGGTCGTCGGCCTGCGCGGCTACGCCCAGCGTGATCCGCTCAATGAGTATAAAACCGAAGCCTTCACCCTGTTCGAACGCCTGCTCGACGATCTGCGCAACACCGTAACCACACAGCTGGCCCATGTGCAGATCATGACGCAGGAAGAGCAGCAGGAAATGTATGCGCAGATGGCTGCCGCCGCCGCGGCGCAGCAGCAGGAAGCGACACCGATTTCGGTGACTCCGGTTGGCGATTCCGCCCCGGCCGGGCGTGAGGCTCCGGAACTGCCGCCGGGCGTTGATGCAAACGATCCCGCAACCTGGTCGAAGCTCTCGCGCAATGACCCTTGCCCGTGCGGATCGGGCAAAAAATACAAACACTGCCACGGAAGGGCCTGACCCTCGGGAGTTTCGCAAAATTGATTCGGATTTGGATTCCAACGACTTGCCGCTGAATCCTGATCCGAATCCGGATTTTCTGAAAAATGTGCCCATATTTTGCCGCAATTGCGACACGGTTTCGCCACACAAATGTATATTCTCGCGCGTGTGGCCGCTATATGTGGGTCCGGTGGGTTTAGTGACAGGCAAATGTTGCGGGTGTAGCGAAAATGCATCGCATGGCAACCAACTGTACATTTTCTATGTGGAAAACCGGATTTTATGGTTTATAGTTAACACGTTAGTAAAGTAACTCGTATTGATTTTTCCCATTTGAATTGTTGAAGGATAGAGCGAAGTGTTCTCTGACGATCGGTTTATGACTCTTGCGACCGGACTGGTCCTGGCTATCGTGGTTGGCACGATTGCCCAGAAGAGCGATACCGTGATGGCATTTTTCGGTGCCGGAGGCGCAGAGACAGTCGCGAGCGACCAGTTCACCGTAAAAGCCGGCAAAGACCAGACGCTCGATATCCTGGCAAATGACACACTGGCCGGTGAAGTGGTGATCACGCGCGCTCCGTCCTGCGGGGCGGTGGACACCAACGCTGACGGCTCCGTGAGCTATGGCGCGTCGGGTGATTGCTCCGGCGAAGTCGTATTTGCCTATTGTATCAAGAACGAAGACCTCTGCGAAGAGGCCGAGGTGAAACTGTCGGTTATCAATCTGGAGCCCGCAGCACCTGTTGTCGCGACGGCCGAGGCCGATGTAATGTCGGAACCGTCCGACAATATCATCGAGTCCGGCCCGGCGTCCGGAGCGCCCGCCGAAACCACACCGGCCGCTGTTGAAACCGCAACGTTCGAACCGGTTATCACGACGACGACGACACCGTCTTCGGGAGGTGACCGTTTTGTTCCGACCCAAATTCTTGTCGAGGACGAGGGAGAAGACACCTCCGTCGTCGGTTTCGGTGTCGCTCAGGCGCCGACGCTGTTCGCGCCCGATTTCGCAGAACTGATCCAGCCGCAGGAAACTGTTGATACCCTGCGCCGCAGCGTTGCCGGTGTTGCGCCTTCGCAAATTGCCCAGGACGAGAATATTGCCGCACAGTCCAGCGCTTCCACGCCGTCGCGGGTCGAGCTGTCGAGCGGAACCCTGCAGGCCAGCCCGTCGTTCGAGACCGACTCGGCTGCGCCGGTGATTGCTATGGCGGCGCCAAGCCAGCCGCGCGTCGGGGTTGTGCCGATGCTTGCGCCTGCGCAACAGGATGCACCGCTGGTGCGCGGACCTGATGTGGATACAACAGTGCCGGTTACGCTGGCGCTCGATAGCGGCACCACAAATGATGATCCGGTTAGTGTTAGCGACGTGACCGACCAGCCGACATCGCTTGCTTCGGCCTCCGCGCCTTACGGGCAGGAGCCGGCAAACCCGCCGGAGAATGTCGATACGCTGAGCGCGGATGCCGGCAATGTACGTATCGCGGCCGAAGACCCGGCCGACAGTTCGGATATTGTTGTCGAGATGGCCGCGCAGATTATTCTTCCCTCGCCGCACCTGACCCAGAACCTCGATCGCAACGAGCAGGCAACCCCCGAGGTTGAGGCCTTGCTGAGCGATGAAAATTTTGTAGCCAATCTCGAACCCTCGGCCCCGCCGGTGAAAGAGCCTGTCGAGGTGGCATCGCTTCCGGCGGCTCCAGCTGTGACGGCGGTTCCCGAAACCCCTGCAGTCGCGCAGGAATGCGCAGTGCAGATGAGCGCGACCGCCCGTCCGGGTGCCGAGATTTCGATCTTTGTTGTTTCACCCTGTCATGCCAGCGAGCTGGTGACAATCGAGCATGCAGGTCTTTCCTTCACGGCGCGCATGGATGATAGCGGCTCGCTTTCGACAACCATTCCGGCCCTGACCGATCTTGCCATCGTGAATGCGACATTCGAAGACGGCGCTGCCGCACAATCGCAGATTCAGGTACGTGACGCGAAAGATGTCGAGCGGATCGCGGTCGTGTGGTCCGCACCGGTCAGTATTGATCTGCACGCCTTTGAAAACGGCGCAAAGGAAAACGAGCCCGGCCACGTATGGTCCGGCAACCCGCGCAAGTATCGCGACACGCTTACCGGTGGTGGCGGGTACATGCAGACGTTCGGCGACCCCGAAATCGTTGGCGGTACCGTGGCCGAGGTTTACTCCCTGCCGACAAATCGTCTGCGCAAGGAAACCAACGTCCAGATGGATCTGAGCATTGATGACTCCACACGCTATTGCGGTCAGGCGATGATTCTGAAAACTATCCGCACGCAGAAGAACGCCGATCCCACGGTTCGCTCGTTCAACCTCGCACTGCCCGATTGTGCTTCGGCTGACAACGTCCTCGTCCTCGAAAACTTCATCGAGGCGATCAGCGTCGCGCGCCGCTAGATCATAGCAACCCCATACTGTTGAAGCTGCTGTCCCGTTCCTTGCCGACGATGATATGGTCGTGCAGTGTGATCCCCATTGCCTCCAGCGCGGTTTGAATGCGTGCGGTCATCTGGATGTCTGCCTCTGACGGAGTCGGGTCGCCCGACGGGTGGTTATGCACCAGTATCAGGGCCGAGGCATTCAGTTCCAGCGCCCGTTTGACCACCTCGCGCGGATAGACGGGGACGTGATCGACGGTGCCCTTGGCCTGTTCCTCGTCCGCGATCAGGATGTTTTTGCGGTCCAGATAGAGGATGCGGAACTGTTCCGTCTCGCGATGGGCCATGGCGGTTTTGCAATATTCCAGCAGCGCGTCCCACGAGGTCAGCGCATTCTGCCCCAGCACTCTGGCCTGTGCGAGGCGGTGGGCGGCAGCCTCGACAATCTTCAATTCCTGCACCACGGCGGCCCCTACGCCCTGCACCTGTGTCAGACGGGAAGGCGGCGCGGAAATTACGCGGTTGAAATCGCCGAAAACCTCCAGCAGGTGTTTGGCCAGCGGTTTGACATCGCGGCGCGGAATGGCGCGGAACAGCAACAGTTCCAGCAGTTCGTAATCCTCCAGCGCCACACCGCCGGCCCGCATGAAGCGTTCGCGCAGGCGCTGTCTCTTATACACATCTCCGA
>WFTU01000194.1 GCA_015485375.1 Paracoccaceae bacterium
ACCTCGGCCTGCCCCAGCGGCTCCACGACCGAAGCAGTGCGGTTGGCGCGGATGTCGGCCAGCCCCATGCCGTAGGCCGACAGGATGCCGGAGTGCGGATGCACGATCACGGTTTCCATGCCGAGGCTGTCGGCCACCGCGCAGGCGTGCTGCCCGCCCGCGCCGCCAAAACAGGTGAGCGCGTAGCCCGACACGTCATAGCCGCGCTGGACGGAGATTTTCTTGATGGCATTGGCCATGTTTTCCACGGCGATGGAGAGGAACCCCTCGGCCACCTGCTCGGGGGTGCGGCCGTCACCGATTTCTTCGGCAAGGGCGGCGAAGGCGGCTTGCACGGCCTCCACGTCCAGTGGCTGGTTCTGGTCGGGACCGAAGATTTTCGGAAAGTTCTCGGCACGCAACTTGCCCAGCATGACGTTGGCGTCGGTCACCGCCAGCGGACCGCCGCGACGGTAGCATTTGGGGCCGGGGTTGGCGCCGGCGCTCTCGGGGCCGACGCGGAAACGCTGGCCGTCATAGGTGAGGATCGAGCCGCCGCCCGCCGCGACCGTGTGGATCCGCATCATCGGCGCACGCATCCGCACGCCGGCGACCTCGGTTTCAAACGCGCGCTCGAAGGCACCGTCGTAGTGGCAGACATCCGTCGAGGTGCCGCCCATGTCGAAACCGATGATCTGCTCGAATCCCGCAAGGGCCGAGGTCTGCACGGCGCCGACGACGCCCCCTGCCGGACCGGAGAGGATAGCATCCTTGCCCTGAAACAGTTCCGCCGCGGTCAGCCCGCCCGAGGACATCATGAACATCAGGCGCACGCCCGCGCCCAGCTCGCCCGCCACCTGCTCCACATAGCGGCGCAGGATGGGCGACAGGTAGGCGTCCACCACCGTGGTGTCGCCCCGTCCGACAAGTTTCATCAGGGGCGACACCGCGTGGCTGGCGGACACCTGGGTGAAGCCGATATCGCGGGCGATCCCGGCGACAATCTGTTCGTGCTGCGGAAAGGCATAGGCGTGCATGAAAACGATGGCGACGGCACGGATGCCGCGTTCGTAGGCCGCTTGCAGATCGGCGCGGACCTGTTCGGGGTCCGGTGCGGCCTCGACCGAGCCATCGACGCGCAGGCGCTCCGCAACCTCGATTACCTCGGAATAGAGGAGTTCGGGCTTGATGATCTCGCGCGCGAAAATATCGGGGCGGTCCTGATAGCCGATCTCCAGCGCGTCGCGGAAACCGCGGGTGGTGACCAGCAGCGTCGGGTCGCCCTTGCGTTCCAGCAGGGCGTTGGTGGCAACGGTGGTGCCCATCTTGACGGTGGCGATTTGATCGGAGGGGATCGGCGCGCCGGAGGGCACGCCCATCAGGTCGCGGATGCCCTGAATGGCGGCGTCGGGGTAGGCCTCGGGGTTTTCCGACAGCAGTTTATGCGCGCGGATGTTTCCGTCGGGATCACGGGCCACGATGTCGGTGAAGGTGCCACCGCGATCAATCCAGAAATCCCACTGTTTCGTGCCCATAATCATCCCCGTGTCTGGTTTCGGGGATTACGTCAACATTTTATCGACAAATTGTCAACGTGTGATGTCGGGTTTTCCAGAATCGGGTAAATAAGTGTATATGCGCCCCCATCGCGAATTAGAGGAACGACCCTGACGTTAACAGTATAATATATCGCGACTATTTATTGTTGTATTTCAAGGATTACTTTGTAACATCGCTGCCAATCGCGCAAATTAGTGCTATAATAAATAAGGAGAGTATCAGTGTATTATAAGAACGCAGTCGTTGGACTGGCCGCTCTGGCGGCAACCACCGCCATCACGCCGACAGCGACGCTGGCACAGGCCGCGTCACCGACGATGGAAAACCTTGGATTGTTAAGCGGTTATCCACAGAGCAACCCGTCAAGGGCATTCGATGTCAGTGGTGACGGCAATATAATCATCGGCATGGGGCCTTCCCCTTTCACCTGGGATGCCACCAATCTGATGCAGGCGCTGCCGGGCTCGACAAATTACCTGCAAGTCGAAGCATCGGCGACAAACCTTGACGGCTCGATCGTTGTCGGCCGCGGACTCGCTACAAACCTCTGGTATCGGGCAATCCGCTGGACCCCGACCGGCGGGGTGCAGGACCTTGGAACCCTCGGCGGGGTAACTTCGGAGGCCAAGGCGGTGAATGCGGACGGAACCGTGGTTGTCGGTTTCTCCAGCCCGTCAGCCGGAGGGCTGGTGCCTTTCCGCTGGGTTCAGGGTTCCGGCATGACAGCATTGCCCGTCAACAACAATTTCGGAGGCCAATCGGCCAATGATGTCAACGCCGCCGGAAACGTCGTCGTCGGGTCGGCTAACTATGGCGGTGTTATCCGTGCAGTAAGGTGGGTTGTTGGCGCCAATAGCACGACTTTAGAAAATCTCGGGGTAACGACGGGTTTGTTCAACTCGTACGCAAGTGCCGTAAATGCGGCAGGAAATGTTGTCGTCGGCACCAAAATCATTAACCGCACAACATTCGAGAACCGCG
>WFTU01000195.1 GCA_015485375.1 Paracoccaceae bacterium
CGTTAACCTTTGACAGGCAAGCGCGGGAATTGTGCGGGCGGCGGGTTCTGTGCTATCGACGGGTGGTTGCGAGTGGGTCGAGTTTGCGAAATCCGGCGGGTTGCCGCCCCGAGACGTTTGAAATTGCATGAAAACCTTTGCCGCTCTGCTTCTTTTCCTCGTTTTCTCCGGTTTTGCCGGAACGGCCGTTGCCGGCTCCGGCTGCGAGGGCACCCTGCCCGCCGCGGCTAGTCGGGCGATTGATACCAAGCGCCCCGACATGGCGCTGTTCAGCGCGGCGGTGCGCTACTATTCCAACATCGAGCGCTGCAAACGCGGGCTGGCACCATTGGCAGCGGATCCGCAATTGTTGAGCGCGGCGCTGGGGCAGAGTCTTTTTATGGCCCGGACCGATACCATGACCCATACCTCCACACAGCGCGGCATGCGCACCCTGCAGGAACGGATGCGCACCGCGCGGGTGTCCATGCGTACGGCAGCAGAGAATATCGCGCAGAATTTCGTCTTCGCCATTGGCGGGCGCAGCATTTCCACAGTAACGCACGGAGCATGCGGTTTTACCTATGCCGACACGGGGCAGCCTGTGCCGGCGCACAGCTATGCCTCGCTGGCGCAGGAGCAGGTGGCGGGGTGGATGGCCTCTCCGGCGCACCGGAAGAACCTGATGAACCGTCGCTTCAACCGCATGGAGGCGGCGCTGGCCTATACCCCCGACGAGGCGACCTGCGGTCGGATTTATATGGCGCAGAATTTCGCCGGATAGGGCTATTTTTTGTAGAAAAGATGCCGCCCGATCTCGGCGGTCTTGGTGAAACTGCTGGCCCAGCGCGGCCGGACGCCGGCGGTGTGATAGAAGGTAGCCCCGTCGGTCAGCACCAGCGCACGGCCCTCCAGCATCATTTTCGCCAGCTTGCCCGCACGGGCGTAGGCACGCGGCTCGCTGAAGCGTTCGGCCTTGCCGTCGCAATTATACGAGAACTGGCAGGCGTTGAGGCGCGAGGCACCCTGGCTGACCACGCCGCAGACGGAATTGGGAAACTCCGGCGAGGAAACGCGGTTCAGGATCACCTCGCCCACGGCGAACTGTCCGGCGAGGGTTTCGCTGCGGGCCTCGAAATACAAGGCCTCGGTCAGGCATTTCCATTCGGAACCGCCGGAGGCGGCCGGCAGGGAATCCAGAACGGCGAAATTGAAGGTCGCGCCGGTTTCCGTGGCGATGTCCACGGCGCGCGAGGAGGCCTGCGCGTCGGCGGCGTGGGCGTCGGCCTCCGCATCCTCCTGCGACTGGCTGCCGATGGTCAGGCCGAAGAGCGAGAACCCGCCGGAGCTTTCGACCGCGGCGGGGCGATGCACGCCAAGGCCGCTGAGTTCGGCAAGCGTGTCGACGGTCATGGCGGAGCTGGCGGCCTTTTCCTGCGTCATCATCCCCATGATCTGGTCGATGGCCTGCTGGTTCGGATCCTCGGAGAACTCGGAGCCGGGCAGTTCCGCATTGGCCAGCGAAAAGGGCACGACCAGTGCGAACAGGCCGCTGGCGACCAGCAGCCCCATGCGGCGCATCCCTTTTGAAATTTTCCGACCGGCAATAACCAACCTGATACCCCTGTGCGAGGCCCGACGGCCCCGTTGTTACTTGCGAAAACGCCTGTGTCTGGCGCGGAAGCTAGCAAAAAATGGGGCCGATTCCAAATTTTTCAAGGATGCGCGACAATGCAGCAGGCAGGCTTTGTCGCATCGCGCAACTAAGGCACCGGAATCACATAAAGATTCAGTTAACCCTCCGAGAGGATACTCGCCTGTGCCGCTGCCAGTCGGGCAATCGGGACGCGGAAAGGCGAGCAGGAAACATAGTCGAATCCGGCGATTTTACAGAATCGGACCGAGGCCGGGTCGCCGCCATGCTCGCCACACAGGCCCAGAACCAGCGTCGGGTTATGCTCGCGCCCGCGTTTGGCGGCGAGCAGCAGCAACTCCCCTACCCCCTCCACATCGAGCGAATGGAACGGGTCTTCGGGATAGACGCCCTGCTGGATGTAGTCCCGCATGAAGCGCCCCGCGTCGTCGCGCGACAGGCCATAGGTCATCTGCGTGAGGTCGTTGGTGCCGAAGCTCAGGAAAGCCGCGCTTTCGGCCAGATCGCCGGCCCGCAGGGCGGCGCGCGGGGTTTCGACCATGACGCCGAGGCGGTATTCCAGCACCGCGTCCTGTTCGCGCTGCACATCGGCGGCGATGGCATCGACGCGGGCCTTGACCAGTTCAACCTCGCGGTTGGCGGAGACCAGCGGGATCATGACCTCGGGCACCACGGCCTCGGCGGCGTTGCGGTTGACCTCCACGGCGGCCTCGAAAATCGCGCGGGCCTGCATTTCGTAGATTTCCGGCATGGTCACGCCAAGGCGCACACCGCGTTTGCCGAGCATCGGGTTGAATTCCTTCAACTCCTCGGCGCGGGAAATCACCTGACTGACGGGGATGTCCATGGCCTCGGCCAGATCCTGCATTTCCTCGCGGCTGTGCGGCAGGAATTCGTGCAGCGGCGGGTCGAGCAGGCGGATGGTGACCGGCAGGCCGCGCATGATCCCGAACAGTTCGACAAAATCGGAGCGCTGCATCGGCAGCAGGCGGTTGAGCGATTCACGCCGGTCGGCCTCGGTATTGGCGAGGATCATCTCGCGCATCACGGTGATGCGGTCCTCCTCGAAAAACATATGTTCGGTGCGGCAGAGGCCGATGCCGTCGGCGTTGAATTCGCGCGCCACTCGGGCGTCCATCGGGGTGTCGGCGTTGGCGCGCACCCCCATGGAGCGGGCGGCGTCGGACCATTCCATGATGGTCATGAAGGCGCCGCCAAGCTCCGGCTGGATCATTTTCGGCGCGCCGACGATGGCCTGCCCGCGCGTGCCGTCCACGGTGATCACGTCGCCCTCGCGGAATTCCTGCCCGTCAAGCGTGCGGATGGTGCGTTTTTTCAGGTCCAGCGTCAGGTCCCCTGCCCCGACCACGCAGGGCAGGCCGAGGCCGCGGGCGATCACCGCCGCGTGGCTGGTCATGCCGCCGCGCGCGGTCAGCACGCCGGCGGCGGCGTGCATGCCGCGGATATCCTCGGGCGAGGTCTCGATGCGCACCAGAATACAGGGTTCCTCCTGCGCTTCGGAGGCCATTGCCGCCTCGGGCGAGAACACGATTTTGCCGGTGGCAGCACCCGGGCTGGCGGGCAGGCCGGTGCCGAAAACCTGCCGTTTGGCGTGCGGGTCGATCTGCGGGTGCAGGTGTTCGATGAGATTGCGCGGCTCGATCCTGAGCAAGGCTTCCTCGCGGGTGATCGCGCCCTGTTCGGCAAGGTCCACGGCGATGCGCAAGGTGGCGCGGGCGTTGCGTTTGGCGGGAGTGGCGTCGAGGATTTTCACCGTGCCGTTTTCCAGCGTGAACTCGAACTGGAAGGCCTCTCCCATGCCTTTGGCGGCGAGCGCGCCCATGTCCTGCAGGGATTTGAAGGCCTCGGGGGCCATTTCCTCGAAGGAAGGCGCGGTCTGGCCGCGGGCCTCGCGTCCGGCCTTCGAGACCATGCGCGGGGTGCGCAGGCCCATCAGTGCGTCCTGTCCCTGCGAGTGCGGCAGGAAGCGGCCCCATGTGCGCGGGCGGCCGGTTTTGTCGTCGATGAACTGCACGAAACCGGCGCCGGAATTCTCGCCCAGTCCGATCGCCATTTTCTGCACGATCAGGGCAAGGCCTGTGTCCTCGGGCGCGCCCTTGGCACGGCGCAGGATGCGGGCGCTCGGGGCGTTCCACGATTTCGCCATGGCGCGCAGGGCGCCCTTGAGCTGCGCCTCGGGGTCCTGCGGGAAGGGGTGGCCGGTTTCCTCCTCGTAGAGCGCCTTGCAACTGGCGAGCATGGCGGAGAGGTCATCGGTTGTCAGATCCTCCTCGCTGTCCACATCGGCCAGTTTGAGCTGGTCGTAGTAGAGGTTCTCGAAGAATTCCGGATCGAGGCCGTCCACGCTGGTGGCGTAGCCCTGAATGAAACGGCGATAAAGATCGATGGCGCCGCGCATCCCCAGCGTGGCGGAATGTTTTTGCAGCAGGTCATCGGTGACGCCGATGTTCAAGATGGCATTCGGGCCGCCCCATTCGGTGTCGAGCGGGCTGGAGCGCAGGGCGAGCAGGCCGCTGGCGAGCAGACCCTGCGGCAATTCGGGAAAGCTGTCGTTTTCGGCAATCGCCTGCACGGCACTGGTCGAGAGAATCACCCCCTCGGGTACCGGCAGGCCAAGCTGCACCATGCGCGCCAGCCGCGCCCCGCGGGCGCCGTGGCGCGCGGCGGAAATGGATAGGCTGTCGAGGCGGATAATGTCCGGCATGGTGGCTTCCTGCGTTTCTTGCAGTGCAGCATAGCCATGCGGTCGGGTTTGGCAAATGAAACCTTGTCGCTATCCGTTCAGCTTGTCGAAAATCGCCACCTTGTGCATGACCTCGCGGATGCGGTTGAGCAGGCACAGGCGGTTGCGGCGCACGATCTGGTTGCCCGAATTCACCTGCACCGACTCAAAAAACGCATCGATCGGGGCGCGCAGGCTGGCGAGGGCCTCCATCGCGGCGGCGAAATCCTCGGAGTTTACGGCGGCGGTGATCTGCGGCTCGGCGGCATCAAGCGCGGCGAACAGGGATTTTTCGGCATCTTCCTCGGCGAATTTCACGTCCGGCGCGCCCTCGTAGGCCACGCCATCCTTTTTTTCCTCGGCCGCCAGAATGTTGTTGGCGCGTTTGTAGCCTTGCAGCAGGTTTTCCCCGTCGTCGGTTTTGACAAAGGCCTGCAGCGCGTTGGCGCGGTTGACCAGCAGGGTCAGGTCGTCATTGCCCGGCATGGCGAGGCAGGCGTCAATAACGTCATGGGTAATGCCTTGATCCTTGAGGTAGACTTTCAGGCGGTCGTGGAAGAAGGCGAGGAGGGAATTTGTAAAACCGCTATATCTCTTTTCCATTTCATCGCTAAATAGCTGTGAAGTGAGTTCCCCGATAGGGCTATCTTGAAGGTCTTTTATAACATTTTTTGC
>WFTU01000196.1 GCA_015485375.1 Paracoccaceae bacterium
GCGAATGGGGCGAGGTCCCGCCCGAAGCCGCCGCCGCCATCAACGAGACGCTGGCGCGTGGAAACCGCGTCATCCCCGTCGGCACCACCGCGCTCCGCCTGATCGAGACCGCCGCCACCGCGCCCGACCAAATCGCGCCGTGGACGGGTGACACCGATATCTTCATCCGTCCGGGATATAAATTCAAGGTTACCAAAGGCTTGATGACCAATTTCCATCTGCCGAAATCCACGCTTCTGATGCTGGTTTCCGCCCTGATGGGTTATGATCGTGTGCGCAAAATCTACGCCCACGCCATCGCCGAAAACTACCGGTTCTTTTCCTATGGTGACAGCTCGCTTTTGCTGCCTCAAACCGACACCTGATGTCGCAAATAGCGGCGACGCAGCGCCGCGCGCCTCTAGACTGATCCAACTCTGACGCGGGATTGCCATGACCTACATCCTCAAAAACGCATGGGCGCTGTTGCTCGGCATGCTGCTGCTGATGGCCGGCAACGGCCTGCAGGGCACATTGCTCGGTATTCGTGGCTCGCTGGAGGGATTCTCGCCCACCACCATGTCCTACGTCATGTCCGGTTATTTCCTCGGCTTCCTCGGCGGCTCGAAAATGGCGCCGATGATGATCCGCCGCGTTGGCCATGTGCGGGTGTTCGCGGCGCTCGGATCTCTTGCCTCGGCCGTGTTCATCCTGTTTCCGGTGGTGCCCGACCCGATCCTCTGGACCCTGATGCGTATCGTCGTCGGTTTCTGTTTCTCCGGCGTCTATGTGGTCGCCGAAAGCTGGCTGAACGACGCTGCCACCAATGAAACCCGCGGGCAGGCGCTCTCGGCCTATGTCATTGTGCAGATGGCCGGAATTCTGTTCGCGCAGGTCATGCTGAACTTCGCCGACGTCGGCGGCTACACCCTGTTCGTCGCCATGTCGGTAATGGTTTCCCTGTCTTTCATGCCGATTCTGCTCTCGATCAGCCCGGCACCGGTGTTCCACGCCTCCAAACCCATGAGCATGGCCGAGCTTTACAAAATTTCCCCTCTCGGCACGGTCGGGATTTTCCTGCTCGGCGCTATTATCGCAACGCTGTTCGGCATGGCACCGGTTTACGGCACCGCCAAGGGCCTGAGCGTGGCCGAGATTTCCATCCTTGTCGGCATGATCTACCTCGGCGCGCTGCTGCTGCAATACCCCGTCGGCTGGCTGTCGGACCGTATGGATCGCCGCCATCTGATCATCTATATCACCGTGATCGGCGCCCTCGGCATCGCGATTGCGATGCCGTTCCTGTCCTATGCACCTGTCGTTTATGCGCTGACGTTTTTCGCCGGCGGCTTCGCCAGCCCGCTCTACTCGCTGTTTATTGCCTACACCAACGACTATCTGGAGCCCGACGATATGGCCTCGGCCTCGGGTGCGCTGATATTCCTGAACGGGGTGGGGGCGGCCGGTGCGCCCGTTCTGGCCGGTATGGCGATGGGGCGCTTCGGGCCGGACAGCTTTTTCGTCATTCTGGCCCTGCTGTTTGCCTCGATCACCGGCTATGCGCTCTACCGGACCACGCAGCGCGAGGCGACACCGGTCGAGGAAACCTCGGCCTACGCGCCGGTGCTGCCGCAAGCCTCCCCGATTGCCGTCGAGGTGGCGCAGGAAGTCGCGATCGAGATGGCCGAGGAAGAGGCGGAAAACGAGGCCGAATAGCCAAAAACTGCCGCAACGTCATTTTTTACTTGGAAAATGAAAAAAATGTGCTTTCATGGTGGTGAGCATTACGGGCGAGGAGCAGAAAAATGCACGAGCAGGCAGCCGAAATCCTGGAATTCTGGGAAGGCGTCGGAGAGCAGGGCTGGTATGCCGTTTCCGAAGAACTCGACAATGAAATTCGCGACCGGTTTCTGGACCTCTGGCGCGACGTGCGGGGCGGGGCGCACAAGGACTGGCAGCTCCATCCGGAAGAATCCCTTGCGCTGATCATCCTGCTCGACCAGTTCCCGCGCAACATGTTCCGCGGCAGCGGCGATTCTTTTGCCTCCGACCGCATGGCACTTTGCATTGCCAAGAAGGCGTTGCGCCTGAACTTCGACCAGAAAATCGAGCCGCCGATGCGCAGCTTTTTCTACCTGCCCTTCATGCACTCGGAATCGCCGCTGGATCAGGACGAATCCGTGCGCGCCTTCAAGACCCGCATGCCCATTGGCGGCAACATGCTGCACGCGCGCGCCCATCGGCAGGTCATCCGCGATTTCGGCCGTTTCCCTTACCGCAATGACGCGCTGGGCCGTCCCTCGACAGATGAAGAGCGTGCCTATCTCGAAGCGGGGGGATACGGGTATACCGTTAAAAACATGAGCGAATAGCCTTCGCTCAATCCGCTCTGGCCGCGCGCAAAAATATAGTTTAATACTAGACTAAATTTCCAAACGCGGAGAATCCCATGTCGAACGCTTCCTATGATGTCCTCGTTATCGGTGCCGGTCCGGGCGGTTACGTGGCCGCGATCCGTGCCGCGCAGCTTGGTTTGAAGGTCGCCGTGGTAGAGCGCGAGCATTTGGGCGGTATCTGCCTGAACTGGGGCTGCATCCCGACCAAGGCCCTGCTGCGCTCGGCGGAGGTGTTTCACCTGATGGAGCGGGCGAAGGATTTCGGGCTCACGGCAGACAACATCGGCTATGATCTGGCCGAGGTGGTCAAACGCTCGCGCGGTGTGGCGAAGCAGCTTTCTGGCGGCGTCGGCCATCTGCTGAAGAAGAACAAGATCACCGTCATCATGGGCGAGGCGAAAATCGATGCGCCCGGCAAGGTTTCGGTAAAAACCGACAAGGGGACCGAGGCGCTGACCGCGAAAAACATCATCCTCGCCACCGGCGCACGGGCGCGCGAATTGCCGGGGCTGGAGGCTGATGGAAACCGGGTCTGGAGCTACAAACACGCGCTCAACCCGCCGCATATGCCGAAAAAGCTGCTGGTGATCGGTTCCGGTGCCATCGGCATCGAGTTCGCCCGCTTCTTCAACCCGCTTGGCGCCGATACCACCGTGGTCGAGGTCATGGATCGTGTCCTGCCGGTCGAGGATGCGGAAATTTCCGCCTTTGCCAGGAAGCAGTTCGTCAAGCAGGGCATGAAGATCATGGAGAAAACCATGGTCAAGCAGCTTGATCGTGGCAAGGGCAAGGTGGTCGCGCATATTGAATCGAACGGCAAGGTCGAGAAACAGGAATTCGACACGGTGATTTCCGCCGTCGGCATTGTCGGCAATGTCGAAAACCTCGGGCTGGAAGCGATCGGCGTGAAGATCGACCGCACCCATGTAGTGACCGACGAATATTGCGGCACCGGTGTCGCCGGACTTTATGCCATCGGCGACATAGCCGGTGCGCCGTGGCTGGCGCACAAGGCCAGCCACGAGGGTGTTATGGTGGCCGAGAAAATCGCCGGCCTGAAACCGCATGCCGTCAAGCCCGAGGCGATTGCCGGTTGCACCTATTGCCACCCGCAGGTCGCCTCGGTCGGCTATACGGAGGCGAAGGCGAAGGAGCTGGGCTACGAGATCAAGGTTGGTCGCTTCCCCTTCATCGGCAACGGCAAGGCCATTGCGCTTGGCGAGCCGGAGGGGATGATCAAGACCGTGTTCGACGCGAAAACCGGCGAGTTGCTGGGCGCGCATATGGTCGGGCCGGAAGTGACCGAACTCATTCAGGGCTATATCGTCGGGCGCAAGCTGGAAACGACAGAGCAGGATCTGATGGAAACCGTCTTCCCGCATCCGACCCTGTCGGAAGCCATGCACGAGAGTGTTCTGGATGCCTATGGGAGGGCGATCCACTTCTAGAACCCGCCCGCAATTCCGGACGCAACGTTTGGCGTTAATGCGCTGAAATATCAGGAAAAAAGGGAAAAGTTGGCAATTGCCAACTTTTCCTGACTAGCGCACCAGCCGCGAGTATTTCGCGCCTTCCAACGTAGCCCCGACGATCAGCCCTTGCTGTCCGAATACCAGAGCGATGACCGGCAGGTTTATGGTATTTGTGGAAACGCCAATCGCGGCCGAATCTTCAGCCGTTGTGTACTGCGCGTCTACGCCGAGCTGCCAGCCGTCGGAATAGCGGAAACCGGCGAGGGTTTCCTGCGTCATGAAAAACAGCGCGTGGCCGTATTTCTGCACGCCGACCTGCAGCCCGAAGGAGGCAGCGGTGAAGCTGAAATAATCGACCTTGGCGTCGCCGATCATCAGAACCCCTTCGCCGTAGGCACCGCCAAGCAGCAAGCCGGCCTCGGTGATTTCGGGGATGATCAGCATACCGGCGGCGCGTTCGGCAAGCTGCCGTGCGCCGGGAACAGTGCGGAACAGTTCGGCCCGTGCCGAGTCCGTGTCGGCGTCGATTTCGCTGCGGGATTTGTTGATGCCGACGGCGGTGCAGGCGGCCAGCGTTGCACTGCCTGCCATCAGAAAGCCGCGTCGTGTCCAGTTGGTCATGGGAATTCTCCTGTAATACTGCCTCGCCGGTCTGTTGCCGGATGCACACAGGCTATCACGGCCCGCGCGGGGGCGCTAGCATGTTGATAATGCTTGGCCAAAACCTGCCTAGGGCGTAGACTTATAAATCACGCGTCGCCAGCGCGAACCTCGCGAAATATCAATGGTTTGGGACGCGCCGCACAGGGTAGCCCCCTTTGCAAGCGGCCCACGCCATTGAGATGAAGCGAGGATCGCGCCCTTCGGGTTTGGCGGATTTTCGCCCCGAGTGCGTTGCAAAGCCTTGAAATAGAACCGCTATTCCTGCGGCCCTGCGCCTGCTCGGGACGAAAATCTGCCAAACTGGCGGCGCGGGGTTTACAGGTCTACGCCCTAGAGGTCCTCGTTCAGCAGGATCCGCGCCGTGCGGTTGGCAAAATAGGTGAGAATCCCGTCGCAACCGGCACGTTTGAAAGCGCCGAGGCTTTCCAGCATCGCTGCATCCTGATCGATCCAGCCGTTCTGTCCGGCGGCGCAGATCATCGCGTATTCGCCGCTGACCTGATAGGCGAATGTCGGCACGCCGAATTCCGACTTTACCCGCTGGCAGACATCAAGGTAGGGCATCCCCGGTTTCACCATTACCATGTCGGCGCCTTCGGACAGGTCCTTGGCAACCTCGCGCAGGGCCTCGTCGGTGTTGCCGAAATCCATCTGGTAGGTTTTCTTGTCGCCCTTCAGCGCGCCATTGGCCCCGACAGCATCACGGAACGGTCCGTAAAAGGCGCTGGCGTATTTGGCGGAGTAGCTCATGATCGCCACATCGGCGAAATCGTGGCTCTCCAATGCCTGACGCATGATGCCGATACGCCCGTCCATCATGTCGCTGGGGCCAAGGATATCGGCTCCGGATTCCGCCTGCGCCAGCGTCTGTTTTTCCAGCGCCATCAGGGTTTCGTCGTTGAGGATGATCCCGTCACGCACGATGCCGTCATGGCCGTCAGAGTTGTAAGGGTCAAGCGCCACGTCGAGCATGATGCCGATGTCCGGCACCTTTGCCTTGATCGCGCGGGTGGCGCGGTTGACGAGGTTTTCCATGTTCCAGGCCTCGGCCGCATCCGGTGTTTTCTTTGCTGGATCGGTGTAGGGAAACAGGGCGATGACGGGAATGCCGAGGGTCGCGGCCTCCTCGGCGGCGATCGCCGCGTTGTCGATGCTCAGGCGGTCAACACCGGGGAGCGAGGCCACGGGCTCGCGGATGCCTTCGCCCTCGCGGATGAAAATCGGCCAGATCAGATCCGAGACGCCCAGAGCGGTTTCGCGCACAAGGTCGCGCATCCACGGGGTGCGGCGCAGGCGGCGCGAGCGGCTGAGCGGGAAGGGGGCGTGAATCGGGTTCATGGCGGGCCTCGTGCGGTTGGTTTCGACTGAAATGCCACGGCGCGGCGGGTCGGCACAAGGGGTTTTGCGGAATTGGTGATTGATAAACCCTGATGGCGCATTAGATTGCCATCGGAACGGAGGGCACATGCAACTGCTTCAGTATATAGATTTGACCAGTTTCTGGAGCCTCTGGTACTGGGTTCTGATGATCATCACCTGGTCGATGACCTCTCACTGGACTATCGGTGTGCCATTTGATGCGGTGGTGCGGGCCGACAGGCAGGGCGGTGTTTTCGCCGAACATCTGGATACGCTGGTCGAGATCAATGTGCACCGTCTGCTGTATTATTTCGAGCGCGGCGGGGTGTTTTTCGCGGCCTTTGTCGGGTTTGTGCTGGCCGGCCTCGGGACGCTGGGGATTTATTTCGGTAACGAGGTGGCGCTGGCGTTTTTCATGCTGCTGGCGCCATTATCGCTGGTCATGGCGTTTTCGGTGCGCTTTGCCTATCGCGTCCGGCAGGAAGGGTGGCGGGGGAGCGAGTTGCGCACGCATATGCGCTGGCGGCGGTTCTGGAATCAGGTGATCGGGATCCTCGCGATTTCGGCTGCCTCGGCCGTTGCGGTCTGGATCAATCTGGTGATGCTCGGGTATCTTCCGTAAAAAAGCCCCGCGGAACAGGGTCCCGCGGGGCTTTGCTGCGACTGGTGCAGGCCTAGTTCTTTTCCTGGTCGACCAGTTTGCCGGCGGAAATCCACGGCATCATGGCGCGGAGCTGTTTGCCGACTTCCTCGATCTGGTGTTCGTCGTTGATGCGGCGGGTGGCCTTGAAGGATGGCTGGCCGACCGAGTTTTCCAGCATGAAGTCGCGTACGAATTTGCCGTTCTGGATGTCGGTGAGGACGTCCTTCATGCGTTTCTTGGTTTCCTCGTAAGGCAGCACGCGCGGGCCGGAGACGTATTCGCCGTATTCCGCAGTGTTGGAGATCGAGTAGTTCATGTTGGCGATGCCGCCTTCATAGATCAGGTCAACGATCAGTTTGACCTCGTGCAGGCACTCGAAATAGGCCATTTCCGGCTCGTAGCCGGCCTCGACGAGGGTTTCGAAGCCCATGCGGATCAACTCCACGAGGCCGCCACAGAGAACGGCCTGCTCGCCGAACAGGTCGGTTTCGCATTCCTGACGGAAGTTGGTTTCGATGATGCCCGAGCGGCCGCCGCCGATGGCGGAGCAGTAGGACAGGCCGATTTCCATGGCTTTGCCGGAAGCGTCGGTGTCAACCGCCACGAGGCAGGGCACGCCGCCGCCTTTGACGAATTCGCCGCGCACGGTGTGGCCGGGGCCTTTGGGGGCCATCATGATGATGTCCACGCCTTCTTTCGGCTCGATCAGGTTGAAGTGGATGTTCAGACCGTGGGCGAAGGCAATGGCGGCGCCTTCGCGGATGTTGTCATGCACGTATTTCTTGTAGGTGTCGGCCTGCAGTTCATCGGGCATTGTGAACATGATCAGGTCACACCAGGCGGCGGCCTCGGCGATGCCCATGACTTTCAGGCCTTCGGCTTCGGCCTTGGCGGCGGAGGGGGAGCCTTCGCGCAGGGCAACAACAACGTTTTTCGCGCCGGAGTCGCGCAGGTTCAATGCGTGGGCATGGCCCTGCGAGCCGTAGCCGAGAATGGCGACGTTCATGTCTTTGATCAGGTTGATATCGCAATCGCGATCATAATATACGCGCATGGTTTTTTCCTCTCTGCGGTGTTGGATTGCGGGTAGAATAGGAAAATTCGGGGTAAAGGCTTTGCATTTTTCGGAAAATATGCGAGGTATCCGGAAAATATATGCTTGAAAATTGCGAATTGGAAAAAATTCATGCAACTGGATGACATCGACCGCCGGCTGCTGCGCCTGTTGCAGGAGGATGCGACGCTCTCCATGGCCGATCTGGCGGAACGGGCGGGGGTCTCGGCCGGCCCGTGCTGGCGGCGGATCGAGAAGATGGAGGCGGCGGGGGTGATCCTCGGGCGCAAGGCGGTGATCGACTACCGGGCGCTTGGGCTGGCGGTGGAGGTGTTTTTGCGCATCACGCTGGACAAGACGGCGGGCAATGCCTTTGACGAATTCATCCGCGCGGCGCGGGAAATCCCCGAGGTCGGCGGGATCCAGACGCTGCTGGGGCGGGTGGATATCCGTATGGATGTGCGGGCGCGGGATCTGGCGCATTATCAGGAAATCTACAAGACCCGTATTCTGGCGCTGCCGCATATTGCGGATATCGAGGCGCTGATGCTGGTGTCCGAGGTCAAGAATACCGAAAGGCTGCCCATATGATGGATCTGGACGATATGGACCGCGCTATTCTGAAGGCGCTGGAGGCCGACGGCGGGTTGAGTGCGGCGGCTGTCGGGGCGCAGGTGGGTCTGTCGCAACCGGCGGCGTGGCGGCGGATCCGGCAGCTGGAGGACGGGGGGGTGATCCTCGGGCGGCGCATTGTGCTGGATCGCGCGAAACTGGGGTTCGACGTTGTGGTCTATCTGGGGGTGAAGCTGGCGGCCAAGGGGCGGGTCAGTCTGGAGGATTTCGAGCGGGCGGTCTCGGCTATTCCGGAGGTGCAGGTGGTGCAGCATGTGCTGGGGATTTACGATTACCGCCTGAAGGTGGTGGCGCGGGATCTGAGCGACTTCGAGCGGATATTGCGGCGGCGGATCATGACCTTGCCGGGGGTCGGGGATGTGGAGTCGAACGTGCTTTTGAGCGAAGGTTAACAAAACCACTAAACCGGTTTAGTGGTTTGTTAAGGGTTGGTATATTTGCAGCATTTTCAAGGAAAAACGACCGATACCTAAACCAGTTTTTTCAAGAATCCCGTCAGGTCGTCCGTCCGGTGCTGGATGTGGGGCGCCTCGGCCGTGCCGAGAAGAACCGTGTTCATGCCGAGCTCGAAGGGGATGGCGAGGTTGCGCGGGTCGTCCTCGAACATGGCGGCGGTTAGCGATGTCAGCCCGTCGGTTTCAAAGACTTTGGCGAAGGCGGCGGTGTCGGGTTTTGGGATGTAACCAGCATCCTCGATGCCGTAAATCGCATCGAACAGCCCTTCGAGACCGCGCGCGGCGCTTACCTTTTCGCCATGTTCGCGCGAGCCGTTGGTGTAGATGATCTTGCGTCCCGGCAGCGCGGCGATGGCGGCGCGCAGGTCGGGGGCCTCGGGGATGACCGAAAGGTCGAGTTCGTGTACCTCGGTCAGGAACGCATCCGGATCGACGCCATGTTCGTGCATCAGGCCGGCGAGCGTGGTGCCGTGGGTTTTCCAGTAGTGTTTGCGCAGGCTGTGGGCCTCGTCCTCGCCCACTCCGATCTCGCGGGTCATGAAGCCGACCATCAGGCGCTCGATCTGGTCGAACAGGCGGACCTCGGGCGGATAGAGGGTGTTGTCGAGGTCGAAAACCCAGGTGTCGATATGGCGGAAGGCTTCATAAGGCATGGGGCGGTGATAGCGCCTGCCGCGCGACAGGGCAATGGGCGTGAATCCGGCGTAGACCTTTGCGGATTTCGGGAGTAGCCTTGTTGAAAATCCGGAGGGAATTTCGATGACGGAAACGCAAGGCGCGCATAAGGATGCCTACTCGCTGGTGCTGGAGGCGATAGACGAAGGGGCCTATCTGCCCGGGGACCGGCTGGTGGAGTCGGAACTGGCGGAGCGGTTCGGGGTTTCGCGCACGCCGGTGCGCGAGGCCTTGCAGCGGCTGGAGACGCAGCAGGTGCTGGTTCGGGACGGGCGCTCGATGGTGGTGTCGTCGCTGGATCACGACCAGTTGGGGGAGCTTTACGTCGTGCGGGCCGAACTGGAAGGGCTGGCGGCGCGGCTGGCAGCACAACATGCGGCGCCGGAGGAGGTGCGCGTGCTGCGCGAGATGGTCGAGCAGGACCTGAAGATGCTGGGGCAGGCGCAGCGGCTGGCCAAGGCGAACCGGCGCTTTCACCGGCAATTGCATCTGGCGAGCCACAACCGCTTTCTGATCCAGCAGTTGGAGATGGTGCACCGGACCATGGCCTTGCTGGTGACCACGACCTTTGCTGCCGAGGGGCGCGATATCGCGGCGCTGGAGGAACACGCGGCGGTGGTCTCGGCAATCGAGGCGCGCGATGGCGAGGCGGCGGAAAGGGCGGTGAAAGCCCATATTTCCAAGGCTTACGAGACACGTTTGAAAGTGGATGCAGGGGAGGTTTGAGATGATTGTCGAACGGATCATGCGGGCGGTTCTGGATAAAGAACCGGTGGGCAATTTCGCGCAGGATATTCCCGACCTGGACGCGGCCTATGACATTCAGGAGGCGGTCGTGGCGCAGCTGGCACCGCGTTTCGGCGGGATCGGCGGCTACAAGATCGCGTGGAATGCGCCTGCAGCGTTTACCCCCGCGGTCGGGCATGTTTTTGCAGAGCATATCCGTCAGAGCGGGGCACATATTCCGGCGGAGGAGATGGCGCAGCTGGTGGTCGAGCCGGAAATTCTGGCGGTGATGGGAGAGGATGTCTCCGAAGGCGGGCAGACGGGCGAGAGCATGGCGGGGCGGATCGCGCGCTATCATGTGGGGTTCGAGATCATGGACCGGCGCAATACCGTCGATCCGGCGCTGTCGCATCCGCCGAGTGTAGTGGCGAACAATGTTTTCAACTGCGGACTGGTCCTCGGGGAGAGCCTGCCGGACCTGCCGGAAAGCATGGAAACGGTGCTGTCGCTGGATAGCGAGGTGCTGTTTCAGGCACCCGACGCCGCGCCGCAGGTGCCGGCGGAGGCGGTGGCGTTTATTGCCAACCATCTGGCGGCGCGCGGGCGTGGGCTGAAGGCGGGGGATGTGATCCTGTGCGGCACGCATTATCCGCCGTTTGCGGTGCAGGCGGGCTCGACGCTGGAGGTCACGATGGGGGCGCTCGGGCGGGCGGCGTTTTCTTTCGGCTGACCGGTGCCGTGCGGGGTCTTGTCCCAGTAGAACGGGGCGAAGACGACCTCGGCCGCGGCCTTGTAGGCGGCGAGGGTGGCGAGGGGCCAGTAGAAGGGCAGCATCAGGGTATAGGCGAGCAGGCGTTTCTCGCGCGCGGCCTTTATGGCGACCGCCCATTGGCCGAGTTGGCCGAGGGTCAGGCTGGCAGCGAATGAGATCCGGACCGGTGCCGGAACCGGCGAGAGGTCGAGGAGCGGAAGGCCGAGGAAGCCCGCCCAGAGAATCCAGAAAAGCGGTGCGGCGAGGAAACCGGTGAGGCCGGAGAGCAGCAGGGCCTGAAATCCGAAGAAACCGCGCGGGCCGAGGTCGCGATACAGGCGCGCGGGGTCGCGCATGTGGCTGGCCCAGGTCATGGCAAAGCCTTTCAGCCAGCGGGAGCGCTGGCGCACCCAACGGATCGGGCGGTGGTTTGCTTCCTCCCATGTCGTGGTTTCGATGATGCGGGTGCGGTAGCCGAAACGGGCAAGGCGCATGCCGAGGTCTGCGTCCTCGGTGACGTTATGGGCGTCCCAGCCGCCGATCCTGTCCAGAATATCGCGCCGGAAAAACAGGGTGGTGCCGCCGAGCGGGATCGGCAGGCCGAGCGCCTGCACCCCGTGCATCACCACGCGGAACCATGTGGCATATTCGATTGTAAAACAGCGGGAAATCCAGTTTTCGCGGGCGTTGTAATAATCAAGCTGCCCTTGCAGGCAGGCCACATCGGCAGGGGCATTGGCGAAACCGCTGGCTACCTTGCGGAGCTGGTCCGGCTCGGGGCGGTCCTCGGCGTCGTAGATGCCGATGATCTCTCCGGTGCAATGGGGCAGGGCGTAGTTCATTGCCTTCGGCTTGGTTTGCAGCCAGTCGCGCGGGACCGTCAACGGGCGGATATGGCGCGGAAGCGGGATGCGGGCGAGGGCCGTGGCGGTGGTGGTGTCGATTTCCTCGGTCAGCAGGAAGATTTCGAGGTGCGTTGTCGGATAGTCGAGGGCGCGCAGGGACCGGATCAGACGGGGGAGGGTGTTTTCCTCGCGAAACAATGGCACCAGAAGGGTGATGCGCGGGGTTGGCGTGTTTCCGGACGCGCGCAGGAAAGCGGGCAGCGGCGGGTGGTGCAGGGCTTTCAGGGCGGTCAGGCGGATGAAGGCATAGAACAGGTTCAGGAAAGCGGCCCAGAGCAGGAGCGCCGAGAGCCAGACATAGGGAAACAGGGCGAGGGTTACCCCTGCAAGGGCCAGACCCGACAGGAGCGGGCGGGCCTTCAGGCTGCGGCAGCTGTATTCGGGCGGGCAGAGGGTGTGCGAGGCGGCCAGCAGGCGGGCCTCGATCGTGCGATCCGGTGCGCGGGGCGGCGCGCGCGGTACGAGGAAGGCGGGAACGGGGCGGGGCGGATGGATGGACACGGGGCAATTCTCGGCAAAGGTTGGCCGAGGATGCCCCGCGCGGGGTTAAATTCCGGTTAACCCATCGCCGCCACGAAACGCTCGAACAGGTAGTAGCTGTCTTGCGGGCCGGGGCTGGCCTCCGGATGATATTGCACGGAGAATACCGGCTTGTCCTTCAGACGGATACCGCAGTTGGAGCCGTCGAACAGCGAGACATGGGTTTCCTCGACCCCTTCGGGCAGGCTCTGGCTGTCCACGGCGAACCCGTGGTTCATCGAGGTGATTTCCACCTTGCCGGTGGTGTGTTCCTTCACCGGATGGTTGGCGCCGTGGTGGCCGTGGTTCATCTTGAGCGTCTGCGCGCCAAGCGCCAGCGCCAGCATCTGGTGGCCGAGGCAGATTCCGAAGACCGGAATATCGGCCGCGAGGATACCCTGAATGGCGGGCACGGCGTATTCGCCGGTGGCCTTCGGGTCGCCCGGACCGTTGGAGAGGAACACGCCCTCCGGCTTGTGGGCGAGGACTTCCTCGGCTGTCGCTGTGGCGGGCAGGACGGTGACGTCGCAACCGGCGGATGCCAGACAGCGCAGGATATTGCGTTTGGCGCCGTAGTCGATGGCCACGACCTTGCGCCCCGGAGTGGTGCGTTTGGAGTAGCCCCCGGGCCAGGCCCAGCGCATCTCGTCCCATTTGTAGGACTGGGCGCAGGTGACTTCCTTGGCGAGGTCCATGCCTTCGAGGCCGGCGAAGCCGCGCGCGCGGGCCAGCAGCTCGTCGATGTCGAAATCGCCGTCCGCGGCGTGCTGGATGGCGACATGCGGTGCGCCCTGCATGCGGATGGCGCGGGTCAGGCGGCGGGTGTCGATGCCGCCCACCCCGATGCGCCCGCGTTTCTCCATCCAGTCGGAGAGGGTCGAGGTGGCGCGATAGTTGGAGGGTTCGGTCGGGTCCCATTTGACCACCACGCCCTCGGCCACCGGATCGCCGGTCTCGTCATCCTCGGGGTTCACGCCGACGTTGCCGATGTGCGGGAAGGTGAAGGTGACGACCTGTCCGGCATAGGAGGGGTCGGTCATGATTTCCTGATAGCCGGTCATGGCGGTGTTGAAACACAGCTCCGCCACCGCGATACCCTCGGCCCCGAAGCCGCGGCCATAGAACACCTGACCGTCGCCCAGAACGATGACGGCGGTGGGGTGGGCATGCGTATCGGGCGCGGAGGCTTGGGCCAGCTCGGAGGGGGATGCGTTGGGCATGGGGCTATCCTTTTGGAATTTGCCGGAAAATACGGGGCGCAGGGGCGCAGGTCAAGGGAAAGAAAAAGTATAATATACAGCAATATCAATTGGTTGCATAAATATGAAACTATTGTTAATTTTCGCGACTGCGATTATATTCGGCGGCTTGTTGAAACTGCACCGCCTCTGGAGGGCGAAACCTGAATGCGTAAGCGACTGAACGATGCGATGAAGGATGCGATGCGGGCCAAGGATGCGCCGCGTCTGTCCACCCTGCGCCTGATCAATGCCGCGATCAAGGATCGCGATATTGCGGCGCGCAGCGAGGACAATCCCGACGGCGTGTCGGATGCGGAGATCCTGTCGATCCTCGCCAAGATGATCAAGCAGCGTCAGGAAAGCGCCAAGACCTATGAAGAGGCCGGACGCATCGAGCTGGGCGAGCGCGAGCGCGAGGAGATCAAGGTGATCGAGGAGTTCCTGCCCAAGCAGCTGTCGGAGGACGAGGTGCAGGCGGCGATCAAGGAAGTGATTGCCGAGGTCGGTGCCAGTTCGATTCGCGATATGGGCAAGGTTATGGGGGCGCTGAAGGCGCGCTATAACGGGCAGATGGATTTCGGCAAGGCGGGTGCGGCGATCAAGGCGCTGCTCGGCTGAGGTTGAGCTTGTGACGGGGGCGGTGTAGGCTTGCCGAAACCCCGTCCGGAGTGTCACCACATGCACCGCCCGTCCCTGTTCAGAAATCTGATTTCGCTGGTTTTTCTGGGTATTCTTCTGTTGCGCCCCGTTGCGGGTGCGGCGGATCAGGTGCTGGTGGCGGCAGCGTCCTCGCTGCGCTTTGCGCTGGACGAGCTGGCGGGGGATTTCGCGGCGGAAACCGGCCAGCGGATTACCCTTGTCTACGGGTCCTCGGGGAATTTCGCGCGACAGATACGCCAGGGCGCGCCGTTCGGGATTTTTCTGTCGGCGGACGAGGCCTATGTCCGCGATCTGGCGGCTGACGGGCTGACCCGCGATGACGGGGTTCTATATGCGCTCGGGCGGCTGGTGCTTGCGGTTCCGCCGGGGGCCGACCTGCGCGCGGAGGGCGACCTTTCGGATGTAATGCCCGCGATTGCCGACGGACGTTTGCGACGCTTTGCCATCGCCAATCCGGATCACGCCCCTTACGGCGCGCGGGCGCGGGAGACGTTGCAGGCGCTCGGCCTCTGGGAGGCGGTCCAGCCGAAACTGGTGCTGGGAGAGAACGTCGGGCAGGCGGCGCAATTCGTGTTTTCCGGCAACGCGCAGGGGGGGATCCTGGCCTATTCGCTGGTGCTTTCGCCCGATGTGCCGCAGGGAATCACCTATGCGCTGATTCCCGACGACCTGCACGCGCCGCTGGGGCAACGCATGGTGCTGCTGAAGGGCGCGGATGCGCAGGCCGAGGCCTTCTATGCCTATCTGCAAACGCCGGAGGCGGCCGCGGTTTTCGCGCGCTACGGTTTCGATGTGCCGGAGGCGGGGGAGTAGCATGGACTGGGGCGCGCTTTTCCTGTCTTTCCGGCTCGCGGGGCTGACGGCGCTGCTGCTGATTCCGCTGGGCGTTCTGGCGGGACGGGCGCTGGCCTACGGGCGGTTTCGCGGCAAGGGGCTGGCCGAGGCGCTGGTGGCGCTGCCGCTGGTGCTGCCGCCGACGGTGTTCGGCTATTATCTGCTGGTGTCTTTCGGGGCGGCCTCGCCACTCGGGGTGTTCTGGGAGCGGGTCTTCGGCACGCCGCTGGTGTTCAGTTTCTCGGGGCTGGTGCTGGCCTCGCTGGTGTTCAACATCCCTTTCGCCGTGCAACCGGTGCAACGCGCTTTCGAGGCGATCGCGCCGGATCTGCGCGAGGCGGCGGCGACCTGCGGCATGTCCCCGTGGCGGGCCTTCTGGCGGGTGGAGTTGCCGCTGGCGTGGCCCGGTATCCTGACGGCGATTGTGTTGAGTTTCGCGCATACGCTGGGCGAGTTCGGGATTGTTCTGATGGTGGGCGGCTCGATTCCGGGTGAAACCAAGACCATCGCGATTTCCATATATGACCGTGTGCAGGCCTTTGACGATGCGGCGGCGGCGCAGATGTCGGCCTTCCTGCTGGCGTTCTCGCTGGCGGTAATCTGGCTGACGTTCAC
>WFTU01000197.1 GCA_015485375.1 Paracoccaceae bacterium
CAAACTCTGCTCCGCCTCGGGCGTATCACCGGCCGTCGGAAAATTCAGGTAATGCGACCCGATCACCGCAACCTCGCCAGTCCCCGCAGCCTTCACCGCCTGCACCCAGCCCCGGATATTCGCCTCCGTATCGATCGAGACCACATCCCCGACCGCCGGCGCCACCGCCAGCGGCACATCCAGCGTTACCGCATCACCGGAGATCGCCACCACCTTCCGGCTCTCCCCGTTCACGGAAACAAACCCGCCAATGGCCAGCTTGCTCGGATCAGAAACCGTAAACCCCGAGGCATCCCCCGCTACCGAAATACCCGTATCCACATCATTCGATCCGGCATAGATCGTCGCCACATCCGGCACACCCTTCGACAGAAACACCGGAACCTGCGCCAGCATCTGCGCCGAGCTTTCCCCCGACCCGCCCGCATTGCGCACCGCCATCGGCGCCGCCACACCCGCCGCAACCCGCGCCGGATAAAACGCCGCCTCCGCCAGACCGTAGGAAACATTGAACGTGTGGCTGTCCCCCTCGGCCCCGTAGAGTCGCCCGAACGGTTCCAGCGCCAGCCGTTTCTCCAGCGCTATATCGCCGCAAACCACCGCGATCTCCGCCAGATGCCCGTCCAGCACCCGCAACACCTGATCCGGATAGCCCCCCAGCCCCACATGCGTCGGCACCGCCGCCACAATCTGGTGCAACTGGTCATTGGTCTGGACACCGCCCGCATCCACCCACGAGCGCCCGTTCGCATCCGCCCCGAAAAACGTGCGGTATTCCACCCCGCCCGCCAGCGCCAGCGTCGAAGTCTCCGTATCCGCCGCCACACCATCCGCCGTGACCAGCCGGAATCCCGCCCCGCTGGTGGTATACATCGCGAAACGGTCCGCCCCCGCATTGTCCACCATGAACAAATACCGCTGCTCCGCACTATCCGCCGCATTCAGCCTATAGCGCGCATAGACATGGATCGCCGAAGGGTCATAGGGAAACGCCGCCGTCGCCATCGCCACCGCAAAATCGCGCGCGGCAGACAGATCCAGCCCCTTCACCGGATCCACCAGCCACGGATCCGCCCCGTAAACCGTCAGCTTCGCCCGCGGATCCCCGTCAAAACGGTTCGCCGGCGTGGCGGAATCATTCACCACCATCCGGCCGGCGACAAAGTCCACGGCAAACCCGTCCCGCCCGCCAAGCACGGAAAACACATCGAACGGCGGCGCTTCCCGCGCCACCTGCGCCAGCCCCATTTTCAGCGAAACCTGCATCACCAGAGCGCCACCAGATCGGCCGCCGTTGTGCCCGTCAGCAACACCCTGTCCGCGCGCACCGGCAAAACCCCCACCGGCACCGACTTGAACACCACCGGCACCGCAGCCCCCGCCATATGCACCGCCACATCCCCCGATGTGCCGACATAGATCGAGCGCGTCGTCACCGCCAGATCGTCCACATCGCTCGGCACCACCGCCACCGCCTCGCGCGCCGGAGATTCCAGCCCGCCCATCATGTTCCGGTATGTATCAACAGCCATAGTTTTTCCTTTCAACACAGCCCGACCGCCCGCAGCGCAGGCCGGTCAATTTCACTATTCTCGGGATTTCCGGAACCGGATCGCTCCACGCAATTCCGGCACTCGCACACGGTTTTACGCGCATTTTGTTAAAATTCGGTTTATTTTCCGGCGTTTTTTCCAAGTGACGCCAAGTTCTTCTTGCAGTGCAGCATTTCCCCTGCTTCACTCTGCCGGCCTTAAACCGGTCGATTCTGACGAATGAAGTCGCTTTTTCGCTATATTTCAGCGAAAAACCCGATACAAAACCGGACCAACGATCCCCCCCAACCGGGGCAACAACTGGAGATACGCGAACCATGAAGGTGCTAGTGCCCGTCAAACGTGTCATCGACTACAACGTGAAAGTCCGCGTCAAGGCGGACGGAACCGGCGTCGATCTGGCAAACGTCAAAATGTCGATGAACCCCTTCGACGAAATCGCCGTCGAGGAGGCCATCCGCCTGAAAGAGGCCGGAAAAGCCGAAGAAATCGTCGCCGTATCCATCGGCGTCAAGCAGAGTCAGGAAACCCTGCGCACCGCGCTGGCCATGGGCGCCGACCGCGCCATCCTGATTGTGGCCGCCGACGATGTGCAAACCGACATCGAGCCCCTCGCCGTCGCCAAGCTGCTGAAAGCCGTGATCGACGAGGAAAAACCCGATCTGGTCCTCGCCGGCAAACAGGCGATCGACAACGACATGAACGCCACCGGCCAGATGCTCTCCGCCCTGCTCGGCTGGTCGCAGGCAACTTTCGCCTCCGAACTCGACATCGACGGCGATTCCGCCACTGTCACACGGGAGGTCGACGGCGGCCTGCAAACCATCAAGGTCAAAATGCCCGCCATCGTCACGGTCGATCTGCGCCTGAACGAGCCGCGCTACGCCAGCCTTCCCAACATCATGAAGGCCAAGCGCAAACCGCTCGAGGAAAAAACACCCGCCGACTACGGCGTTGACACCACACCTCGGCTCACCGTTGTGAAAACCGAGGAACCGGCCACCCGTTCTGCCGGCGTCATAGTCGCCGACGTGGCCGAGCTTGTTGTGAAACTCAAAGACGAAGCGGGGGTAATCTGATGGCTGTTCTTCTTCTTGCCGAAACCAACGGCGCCGAACTCTCTGTCGACCAGACCGCCAAAGCGGTCACCGCCGCCAAATCCCTTGGCGACGTAACCGTCCTTTGCGCCTCCGCCGGTTGCGCCGATGCAGCCGCCGAGGCCGCC
>WFTU01000198.1 GCA_015485375.1 Paracoccaceae bacterium
GCTCGCGTTTTTTCGTTTCGGAATATTCCCACAGCCCGACCGAGATTTCCGCCCGCCCCTCGCCTGCGCTACCAATGATTTCGGGCGACCAGCCGATGCGGCGGTAAATGCGGACCATGCGGGCATCGAACACGCCGACGGAATGTTCCAGCCCGAACCGCAGGCCCATCTCGCAACCTGCGAGCATCAGGCGGGCGGCGGTCTGGCCGGCATTACCGGCGTCCGGCGAGATACAGAAGCGGGTGCATTCCCAGATCAACGGGCTGGCGATATGCACGCCGTCGGTCAGGTGGGAAAAGTGGTCGTTGAGCATGGTTTGGCCAATGGTCGGCAAAAACCGCATGGAACCGGCGTGGCGGCCGTTGTCGGTGCAAATGACGTAGAGCGGGTTCATGGCGTCGTAGGAGTCGCGCTCCTCGCCATTTCTGTCGATGGTGACGTCCCAGCCCTGCCGCTCCTTGAACTGGCGGCGGCGGTCCTGGAACATGCCGGATTTGAGGTCGGGGAAGGCGTCGAGTGCGTCTGCATAGATGTATTTGATCATGGTTAACCCTTTCGCTTGATACGAAGGGCAATAGCGGGGGAATGTGAACAAAGGTCGAGCGGGCGCAGCTATCGCGGACCGCGCAACGCCCTACAGAACCACTACCCCGCGCGAGATCGCCAATGCGACGGCGTGGGTGGTGTTGGCCGCGCCGAGTTTGTAGCGGGCCGAGTCGATGTAGACGCGCAGGGTGTGTTCGGATATCTGCATTTTCTCGGCAATCCGGCTGCGGGCCTCTCCCATGCCGAGGTAGGCGATGGCATCACGTTCGCGCGGGGACAGCTCGCGCGTATGCTGCTCCTTGCCGATATTGTGGATCTGGTTGGAACGCTCGTGGACATAGTGCGACAGCAGCAGGAAATCGCGGGCGTGTTCGCGGGTGTATTTGCTCCATTTGTCGTCATCGGCGGTCTTGTTCACGGTGAACAGGGCAAATTGCCCGTTGGGGCCGCGGATCGGCAGGGAATAGCCCTGATTGCCGAGGCCGGCGCCGATGGCCTCGCCCAGAAAGGCGCGGCTGGCGGCGTTGCTCCAGTCGAGGCGCTTCCAGTCCATCGGGTGGAAACGTTTGACTGCGCCGAGGACCACGGGATCAAGGCGGGTGTAGTTTTCGGCGAGATAGTGGTCGACCCATTCGGGGGCGTAGGTCAGCGCGCCGAATTGTTCTCCGGTGCCGCTGACGGAGTGATAGACGACATGCTCGGTGTCATAAACATCGCGGATATGTTCGATGAGAGACTGGAGGTCATCCAGGGACTCCGTTGTCTGCAAGCGTTCCAGAAAGATCTCTACTTTGGTACTCATCAGCTTCCAGAAGGTTCTGGCCGGCCTCGATCGCGCGCAATTCGGTTGCGGCGACGAGGATGGCGTCGTCCAGATGTTCGGCCAGTTCGGGCATCGCCTGTTTTGTGGCGAATTTCCGGAGGTCTGTCAGAACATCAATCATCCAGTCGTTGGTCATAGCTACACCCGTATAGGTTGAATAGTCAATACATAAAATAACCTTTACGCTAAATGCGGTCTTTTGCTACTCCCCAATTCACACTCCCCATTTATGGGGAGGGAGCGGGGCGCAAGTGTCGGAAATCATGTAGTCGGCAACAAAAGCGGCCCGCGCCAGTGGGACGCGGGCCGCTTTGCGAATTGCGAATCGACGTTTGGGAGGTCAGGTGTTGCCTGCCTCCAGCACGTCTTCGAGAGTGCGCAGGCCGGTGGTCGGGGCCGAAACCAGCACCGCCATGTTGCCCGGTTTGTGCTCGTTGGCGAGCATTTTCATGTGCGCGGCCGGAATGTCGGCCCAGGGAAACACCTCGGACATCGAAGGATCAAGGCGGCGTTCGACCATCAACTGGTTGGCGGCGCTGGCCTGTTTCAGGTTGGCGAAGTGGCTGCCCTGCACGCGCTTCTGGTGCATCCACAGGTAACGGGCATCCATGGTCAGGTTGTAGCCGGTGGTGCCGGCACAGATCACGACCATTCCGCCCTTTTTGCAGACAAAAACCGAGACGGGGAAGGTGGCCTGCCCGGGGTGCTCGAATACCAGATCGACGTTGTTGCCCTTACCGGTGATATCCCAGATGGCCTTGCCGAATTTGCGGGTTTCGGTGAACCAGTCCTTGTATTCCCTGGTGTTGACCGTCGGCATCTCGCCCCAGCAATTGAAGTCCTTGCGGTTGATGACGCCCTTGGCGCCGAGGCCGAGAACGAAGTCGCGCTTGTCCTCGTCCGAGATCACGCCGATGGCGTTGGCGCCTGCGGTATTGATAAGCTGGATCGCGAAGGAGCCGAGCCCGCCCGAGGCGCCCCAGACCAGCACATTCTGGCCCGGTTTCAGCGTGTGCGGGCGATGGCCGAACAGCATGCGGTAGGCGGTGGCGAGAGTCAGTGTGTAGCAGGCGCTTTCTTCCCACGTCAGGTGCTGCGGGCGGCGCATGAGCTGTTGGGCCTGCACACGGGTGAACTGCGCGAAGGAGCCGTCAGGGGTTTCATAGCCCCAGATGCGTTGGCTGGGCGAGAACATCGGGTCGCCGCCGTTGCATTCCTCGTCGTCGCCGTCGTCCTGGTTGCAGTGGATCACCACCTCGTCCCCGACTTTCCAGCGTTTGACCTTGTCCCCGACTTTCCAGACGATGCCGGAGGCGTCGGAGCCTGCGATATGGAACGGGGAATCGTGGTAGTCGAACGGAGAGACCGGCGTGCCGAGTGCCGCCCAGACGCCATTGTAGTTGACGCCGGCCGCCATCACCAGAACCAGCACTTCGTGGCTGTCGATCTCGTGCGTATCGACGACCTCGACCTGCATGGCGGTGTCGGGGTTGCCGTGGCGATCGCGGCGGATGGACCATGCATACATCTTCTTGGGGACATAGCCCATTGGCGGGATTTCCCCGATTTCATACAGGTCCTTTTCCGGTGCGTCGTAGGCGGGGGCGTCAAGAGGGGCCATGGAGTCTCTCCCAAGTTAGGCGCGCAAGATAGTTGCGTGTAAAGTTCAGATTACGTCATTACATTATAAGAAACGCTGTGCAACATCTATTTTGTGCATTGCAGCGGAAATATTCTTGCAAAATAAGCTGTATTATTGGTTTATTATGTCTCGATCTGCAAAATGATGCACAATCGCGTTGGCATAATAGGAAACAACCGCCTGATTCTCGGGATTGATTGCAAACATGCCGCCGGTTTCCTGCACCAGATGCCGAAGGGTTAGCATACGTAGCCCGACCTCTACCGCATAATCCGCGTCGGCGCGGGGAATATGGCTGTAGATGCCGCGCTCCGCCAGTTCCTGCCAGTGGCGGTTGCAGCGGGCCTTGATCTCCAGCATGGAGAGCGGGGCGTCGGCTTCCAGCAATACTCTGGAGACCAGCGACACCGGCAATACCGGCACGACTTTGGCGATTTCACCGATCAGCCGCTCACCCAGATCGGCGGTCACCGACTTCATATCTTCGACATCCTCGGAGGCTATGAATTCCTTCAATGACACCGGCTCGCCAAAGCTGACGCAGGCGTAGCCGAAACGGTAGAAGCGGCCGGTCAGGCGCAGCCATATCTGTTTGAGGGTGAACCCCGCGAATACAAGCGGCTGAAACCGGAAGCGCCTTTTGCCGTCCTCGCGGGCCGAAGTCAGCACACGGTCCTCAAGCACACGGTCGTAGTTCAGGCCAACGGGGATGAACACGACATCGCGCGAGGTTTCGGGGTCGAAATCGCCAAGGATATAGCTGAGCAACCCCAGCTTCGGCTCGCCGAGTGTACCGTCACGGCTCAACCCGCCCTCCGGAAAAATCGCCTGCGTAACGCCGCCCTGCGTGGCCAGTTGCACATAGCGGGCCAGCACGCGGCGATAGAGCGGGTTGCGGGATTTGCGGCGGATAAAATAGGCACCCATCGCGCGGATCAGCTGTTGCAGCGGCCAGACGCGCGCCCATTCACCGACCGCATAGGACAGGGCCGAACGCTCCGCGACCAGAAAGGTAACCAGCACATAGTCCATGTTGGAACGGTGGTTCATCACAAACACCACGGTCGAATCGGGATCCACATTTCGCAGCGCTTCGTCATCCATAAAGCCGAGCCGGACGCGGTAAAAGGCGTTGGAAATGAAACGCGAGACACGAATGGCAAAACCGAAATAGGTCGCGGCGGAAAAGGACGGGACGATTTCATGCGCATAGCGTTCGGCGGTTTTACGGGCGATTTCCTCGGGGATTTCCTCGGTCCGGGCGTGTTCGATCACCGCTTCCATTACCGCCGGATCGTTGATCAGCCGGTCGATCATCACCTTGCGGCGGGTCAGCTTGAAAGGCTGGATATGGAGTTGCAGCCGGTCGTTCAGGCGTTCGACAACCTTGTTCAGGCGGCGACGCAGATACCAGCGGACCGAGGGCATCAACAACCGGTCGAGAATAGCCACCGCTGCCAGAATGACCAGAAGCGCCAGCAGCCAGAATGGTATTTCGACCGGATTATTCATTGCGGCAGAGTTGCAGGAAATCCGGTGCAGGTCCAGTTATTCGACGATCATCAAAAAAAAGCCACATTCGGGAATTACAAAATTGCCCAGTGAAACTACCCGCCCGAAGTGCGTCCGGAACGCATCGAGGGTGCGCAACAGTTATAATTAGGAGAATAAGATGACGCTTGCTTTCAAGAACGCGGTTACCGGACTGGTAGCCATTGTATTTCTGGTAATTTCGGTTGCCACACCGGCCTCTGCCGCCGATCGCCGTGTGCGGATTATCAACAACACCGGTTACACGATTGTCGAGTTTTATGGCTCGAACAAAGGCACCGACAGCTGGCAGGAAGATATTCTGGGCTATGACGTGATCGGGCCGTATTCTTCGATGATAATCGATTTCGACGATGGCACCGGCTACTGCATTTTCGACTTCAAGGCTGTTTTCAATGATGGCGAGGCGCTGACCGATTTCGGCATCAACATCTGCGAGATTGCCACGTTTACCTATAATTAGGTTTCGTAAACAGGATTGCGTAGGGAGGCGGCCTTCGGGCCGTCTTTTTTGTGCGCAATAATATGTCGGTTGTTTTTGCCCTTGCGTAATTATATTTGCCGGTTAGATTGCATGTTGCAACGCAATATAACTGTCGCAAGAGGCCAAGATGACCGCCAAAGACCGCCCGTGGCTTTTCCGAACCTATGCCGGACACTCGACTGCCGAGGCGTCGAACGCGCTGTATCGCTCCAATCTGGCCAAGGGGCAGACGGGCCTGTCTGTGGCGTTCGATTTGCCGACGCAGACGGGATATGACTCCGATCATGTGCTGGCGCGTGGCGAGGTCGGCAA
>WFTU01000199.1 GCA_015485375.1 Paracoccaceae bacterium
CCCCCTATTTTGACGGCTGCCTGCCGATCGAGGTCATGGCCGAGCGCGGCCGCGAGACCCTGCGCTGGGGCCCGATGAAGCCCGTAGGGCTGACCAATCCGCACCAGCCGCAGGTCAAGGCACATGCGGTGGTGCAGTTGCGCCAGGACAACGCCTTGGGGACGCTCTATAATATCGTTGGTTTCCAGACCAAGATGAAATACGGCGCCCAGACCGAGGTCTTCCGCATGATCCCCGGGCTGGAGGATGCGAATTTCGCGCGGCTTGGCGGGATCCACCGCAACACCTTCATCAACTCGCCCCGTTTGCTGGATGACCGGATGCGCATGAAATCCGCGCCGCGTTTGCGGTTTGCCGGCCAGATCACCGGCGTGGAAGGCTATGTGGAAAGCACAGCGATGGGGCTGCTGGCGGGGCGGATGGCGGCCTCGGAACGGCTGGGGAAACCGGTCGGGCCGCCGCCCTTCACCACGGCCACCGGCGCGTTGGTCAACCATATTACCGGCGGCGCGGCGGCCAAGCACTTCCAGCCGATGAACGTCAATTTCGGCCTGTTCCCGCCGGTCGAGGGCGTCAAGGGCGGGCGGCGCAACCGCGTGACCCGCTACAAGGCCTATACCGACCGCGCCAAGGCGGATTTTCTGGCATGGCTCACGTAGAACGCTTCGCCCCCTCGCCCACCGGACCGCTGCATCTGGGGCATGCCTTTTCGGCGCTGACGGCGTGGGAACGGGCCAAGGGCGGGCAGTTTCTGTTGCGGCTTGAAGATATCGACACGGCGCGCAGTCGCGAGGAATATGTGCAGGCGATATTTGATGATCTCCACTGGCTGGGGCTGGAGTGGCCCGAGCCGGTTCTGCGCCAGTCCACCCGCCTGCCCGCCTATCGGGACGCCCTGAAACGACTGCATGACATGGGCCTGACCTATGCCTGCACCTGCACGCGGCGCGACATAGCGGAGGCGCTCGGCGCACCGCAAGAAGGCGTGCCGCTTGGCCCCGACGGGGTGATCTATCCCGGCACCTGTCGCGGGCAGAACCGGCAGGGCGCGGCAGCGATCCGGCTGGATATGGCGAAGGCGGTCACGGGCGATATAACCTGGCTCGAGGGCGACACCCCCGTCACCACCAGCCGCGAAGAGATGATCGAGGGCATCGGCGACGTGGTGCTGGCGCGCAAGGATATCGGCACCTCCTATCACCTGTCAGTGGTGGTGGACGACGCCTTTCAGGGCATCACCCATGTGACGCGCGGCGAGGATCTGCGCGACGCAACCCCGATTCACCGGCTGTTGCAAGACCTGCTCGGCCTGCCCGCACCTGTCTATCACCACCACCGGCTGATCCGCGATGAAAACGGCAAACGCCTCGCCAAGCGGGACGATGCCCGGGCCATCGGCAAGTATCGCGACGAAGGCGCCACACCGGATGACATCCGCAAAATGGTCGGGCTCTAATCTATCCGCTCGTAGGCAATCTCGTCGGGACTGAGAATGGTAATCCGGTGCCTGATCGTAAACGGCTGCGAGATAACTTCGCCGAAATTCTGCTGCACACCATCCACGGTCATGTGAAACTGCATTTTAAGCCCGACCCTCAGCGTTGCGTCCAGACAGTCCCCGTTCGCCAGCTTTCCTTCCAGCACCGGCAAGGACGTCGAGGCGCTTTGCAATTCGAGAGCAAACGTGCGCTCCTCGCCACTACGGTTGCAAACGTTGATCTCTTCACGCCCGCCAAACAGCATCAGGTAGAGGAAAAATCCCCCCGCCAAAAGGATAAGCCCGATGGCAAGAAACAATATTACGGTGAAATATCTGCCGGACATATCAGGCCCCCTCCGCTTTCATCAGTTCCACTTCATTACCATTCCGCACCGCAGTGTAAAAGCATGACCGGCGGTTGGTGTGACAGGCAGGACCAACCTGTTCCACCTGCAGGAGCAGGCAGTCACGGTCACAATCGACACGCAGGTCCTTCAGCGTCTGTACGTGGCCCGAGGTCTCCCCCTTGCGCCACAATTCGCCGCGCGAACGCGACCAGTAGGTGACGCGACCGGTGCGCAGGGTCTCGGCCAGACTGTCGGCATTCATCCAGGCCATCATCAGCACCTCGCCGGTGTCGGCATCCTGCGCGATCGCCGGAATCAGCCCGTCAGCGGTAAATTTCAGGGAATTGACATCAAATTCCGGCATTTTCGGCCCTTTCCGGTTTCCAAGTGCCCGTTTCCGCCCTATCTACTTGGATACCACAAAAATGCAATGGGTGAGCCGGTGAGCAACTCCGATCTTGTCAAACTCTACTCCGGCCAGATTCTGGCGCTGGCGGCCGATATTCCGCGTATCGGGCGACTGGAGAACCGCGACGCAAGCTGTCAGAAACGCTCGCCGCTGTGCGGATCGACCGTGACGGTCGATATTTGCATGGACGGTGGCAAAATCACCGACTTCGCGCAGGACGTGAAAGCCTGCGCGTTGGGACAGGCGGCGGCCTCTGTTGTGGCCTCGGCCATTATCGGCTGCGATGCGGCGACGGTGGAACGCGGGCGCGACCAGTTGCTGGCCATGCTGAAACAGGACGGCCCCGTGCCGGACGCGCCGTTTGACGGGCTGGAGGTTCTGTTACCCGCACGCGAATTCAAGAACCGCCATGCCTCGATCATGCTCTGTCTGGAGGCGACGCTGGAAGCCATGCAATCCGTCGAAAAAAACGCCGCGACCCGTTAGGGCGCGGCGCAAGTGGTGTAAATCGCGGTCTCAGCAGGTAAGACGGAACATCCGAGGCAAATCGTGTTCCGACCGCGTTTCACAGGCGTTACATGAGGGCAGGCAGGAACAGGCCGCTCAGGATAATCACAAAAACCGCGGCAAGGCCGAGCGCATCCTCGATAAAGGTGCGCGGAGAGATGTCGGAGATATTTCGCAAAATTGCAACCATAACGTGTAATCCTTAAGGCTTGTTCCTTGTTGTTGCCTGTATGTTCTCTTTTTGTCTTGCGCTTGTCAAGAACATTTTAAGAACTTTGTGCATTTTGCATTGCAAGCTGCGATTCAGCCGACCTTGAGCAGGCGGATCGCCTTGTCCTGCTCCATCAGATAGAGCAGCGTGCGCACGGCCTCTCCGCGTTGCGTTTCCAGCGAGGGGTCGGCGTTCAGGAACATGCGCGCATCGTCCTGCGCCACTTTCATCAGGTCGGCCTGCGTTTCCAGATCGGCAATGCGGAACCGCGGCAGGCCGGATTGCGCCACGCCGAGCAGATCCCCTGCCCCGCGCAGTTTCAAATCCTCCTCGGCAATGCGGAAGCCGTCACCGGTCTCGCGCAGGATCGTCAGACGCGCCAGCGCGGTTTCGCCAAGCGGCGGCGTGTAGAGCAGCAGACAGGTAGAGGCCCCGCTGCCGCGCCCGACCCGCCCGCGCAACTGGTGCAACTGTGCAAGGCCGAAATGTTCGGCATGCTCGATCACCATGATCGTGGCATTCGGGACATCGACGCCGACCTCGATCACCGTGGTTGCGACCAGCACCTTGGTCCGGCCGGCAACAAAATCCGCCATGGCCGCGTCTTTTTCGGAGGGCGGCATCTGGCCATGCACCAGCCCGACAACCCCCTCGCCCAACACGGCGCGCAGGTGGCGGAACCTGTCCTCGGCGGCGGTCATTTCCACCAGTTCGGATTCCTCGACCAGCGGGCAGACCCAATAGGCCTGCCGCCCCTCGGCAATGGCGCGGCGCGGGCGGAGAAACTCGCGGCGCTGGCCAGTGGCGAAATCGCGATCATGGTCGGCACGCATGCACTGTTCCAGAAAGACGTCG
>WFTU01000200.1 GCA_015485375.1 Paracoccaceae bacterium
GCGCGAGGGTCACGCGGGTTAGCGGCGCGACGTGAAAGTCGCCAGTGGATACATCCACCCAGGCGATTGCCATGTCGTCACGCACGTTGGAAACGGCGGCGAGGAAATTGTGGCTGCGCGCGTCCAGCAGCGAATCCTCGGTCAATGTGCCGGGGGTTACAAGGCGCACGACATCCCGTTTGACCACGGCCTTGTAACCGCGTTTCTTGGCCTCGGCTGGGTTTTCCATCTGCTCGGTCACGGCAACACGGAAACCCTTGCGGATCAGGGTCAGCAGGTAGCCCTCGGCAGCATGATGCGGAACGCCGCACATGGCGATGTCCTTGCCAAGATGCTTGCCGCGTTTGGTTAATGCAATGTCGAGGGCGGCGGCGGCGGCCACGGCGTCGTCAAAAAACATCTCGTAGAAATCGCCCATGCGATAGAACAGCAGCGCGTCGGGGTAGCGCGCCTTGATCTCCAGATATTGCGCCATCATCGGCGTGACAGAGCTGTCCTTGGCGGCCATGTCGGGGTGGTCCTCTCGCATTCGGGTGCGGGAATTTCTAGCACGGGCAACGCAGATGGGAAACCGTCTTTACAGGGGTTGAAAGGCGGTTATTATACAGTTACTTTAGAACAGTTCTAAATTAAGGAAGCCCCGATGTTGCAAGCCCTGTCCAGTCGCCGTCATTTCAAGGAGTTGTCCGAGGAGGAAATCCTCGCGCTCGCCATTTCGTCCGAGGAGGACGATGCCCGGATTTATGCCACCTATGCGCAGGAATTGCGGGACAATTACCCCGCCTCGGCCAAGGCGTTTGACGAGATGGCCGCCGAAGAAAACGAACACCGCCGGATGTTGATCGAGGCGTTCAAATCCCGTTTCGGCGATGTCATCCCGCTGATCCGGCGCGAGCATGTGGCGGGGTATTACGAGCGCCGGCCGGTCTGGCTGGTGAAAAACCTCGGGCTGGAGCGCCTGCGCGAGGAAGCGCGCAAGATGGAGCAGGACGCGCAGCGGTTCTATCTGGCGGCAGCGCAGCGGACAACCGATGCGGCGACGCGCAAGCTGCTCGGCGATCTGGCCGAGGCGGAGGGCAAACACGAGGAAGCCGCAGCCGAGATGATCGAGGGGCTGGAGGTCGACGAGGGCGCCATCGAGAAAGGCGCGGCGCACCGGCAGTTTATCCTGACATGGGTGCAGCCCGGTCTGGCGGGGCTGATGGACGGGTCGGTTTCGACGCTGGCGCCGATTTTCGCGACCGCCTTTGCCACGCAGGACCCGTGGACAACGTTTCAGGTGGGGCTGGCGGCCTCGGTCGGGGCGGGGATTTCCATGGGATTTACCGAGGCGGCGCATGACGACGGGGTGATTTCGGGGCGCGGCTCGCCGGTCAAACGCGGCTTTGCCTCCGGTGTGATGACGCTGCTGGGCGGACTGGGGCATGCGCTGCCCTATCTGATCACCGATTTCTGGACCGCCACAACCATCGCTTTCATCGTCGTTTTCTTCGAGCTGTGGGCGATTGCGTGGATCCAGAAGAAATACATGGAAACCCCGTTCAGCCGCGCGATTTTCCAGGTGGTTCTGGGGGGCTCGCTGGTGCTGGGCGCGGGGATACTGATCGGCGGCGGGTGACGGTGTTCGCCGTGCCGGTTTTTTCGGCTAACAGAACCATTAAACCGGTTTAGTGGTTCTGTTAACCGCCCGTAAAAACAGCATGTAAACGGTTGTGGTCATTTCCCCCTCGGCGTAAAGTTTCCGCTCGATTGCAGCAGAAAGCGTGAATTATGTCCGAGAATACCTCCGAGAACACCAAAGTCACCGACGACGAGGCGCTGGCCTATCATCTGGAACCGACGCCGGGGAAGATCGAGGTTATTGCCTCCACCCCCATGGCTACGCAGCGGGATTTGTCGCTGGCCTATTCGCCCGGCGTGGCGGCGCCGGTGGAGGCGATCGCGGGCAATCCGGAGCTGGCCTATGACTACACCGCCAAGGGCAACATGGTGGCGGTGATCTCGAACGGCACGGCCATTCTGGGCATGGGCAACCTCGGCGCGCTGGCCTCCAAGCCGGTGATGGAGGGCAAGGCGGTGCTGTTCAAGCGCTTCGCCGATGTGAACGCCATAGACATAGAACTGGATACCGAGGACCCCGAGGCTTTCATCAATGCGGTTTCCCTGATGGGGCCGACCTTTGGCGGGATTAACCTCGAGGACATCAAGGCGCCCGAGTGTTTCATCATCGAGCAGCGACTCAAGGAAATGATGGACATTCCGGTATTCCACGACGACCAGCACGGCACGGCGGTGATCTGTGCGGCGGGGCTGATCAATGCGTTGCATATCTCCGGCAAGAAAATCGGCGATTGCAAGATCGTTCTGAACGGGGCCGGTGCGGCGGGCATTGCCTGTATCGAGCTGCTGAAATCCATGGGTGCCAAGCATGACAACTGCATCGTTTGCGACACCAAGGGCGTGATCTATCAGGGCCGGACCGAGGGCATGAACC
>WFTU01000201.1 GCA_015485375.1 Paracoccaceae bacterium
ATAAGAGACAGGTGCCTGCGCTGGTCGGGCTGGCGGGGCGCTCGGGGATTGTGCTGCGGCCGGAGGCCAGCGGAACGGCGGGGCGCGATGTCTGCCTGGTGTCGCGGGCGAGCCTTCCGTGGCCACAGGTGCTGGAACGGCTGGCCGAAGTCGTCTGCACGCAGGTTCCGGCGGGGGTTGTCGAACTACATCGCCCCTAGCCCGCCGTCTATGCCGATGCACTGGCCGGTCATGAAGCTGTTGGCGGGGTCGGCGGCCCAGAGGATGGCCTGTACGACCTCTTCGACTGTTGCAAGGCGGCGCATGGGGATGCCGCGGGTCATCTGCTTTTCGGCTTCTGGATCGGTTACGGCGTCGCCCGCCATTGCAGTGGCCGCGAAGCTGGGACAGATGGCGTTGACACGGATATTTTTGCGCGCGTATTCGAGCGCCGCGGTTCTGGTCAGGCCGATCACACCGTGTTTGGCGGCGGCATAGGCGCCGAGCGTCGGCGCACCGCAAAGTCCGGCAACCGAGGACAGATTGACGATGGCGCCACCTTTTTCCTCCATTGCGGAAAGCTGCGCCTGTAGCGCCCAGAATACGCCGAGCAGGTCTACATCAATCACGCGACGGGCGGTTTCCGGTTCGATTTCTGGGATTTTGGCAGGGTCGTGGACGATTCCAGCGTTGTTGATGGCGATATCGAGGGAGCCGAACGTTTCCTCGGCCAGACCGACGAGGGCGCAGGCGTAGTCGGGGTCGCTGACATCGCCTTGCAAGGTGACAACACGGGTCGGCAGGTCGGTGTCGATACTGTCGGCCATGTCCCCGAGAACCAGTGCCGCCCCCTGTTCGGAAAAGGCACGGGCGGCAGCGGCGCCGAAGCCTTGTGCCGCGCCGGTGATCAGAACGGTCTTGCCCGCGAACCTCATAGCGCGTTGGCGAAGAGGTTGGCGGGACCTTCAACGCTCATGCCCCCGTCAAGCGGCAGGATGCAGCCGGTGGTATAGGCACCACCGCGCCCACAGAGGAACAGGGTGGCACCGGCAATATCTTCGGGCGATCCGACGCGGCCGAGGGGGACATTCGCGCCGACCTTTTCCTGACCTTCCTCGTTTCCGATGGCGAAGGCGGTCATTTTGGAGGGGAACGGGCCGGGGGCGAAAGCGTTGACGGTGATCCGCTTGCCCGCCAGTTCGGCGGCGAGGATGCGGGTCAGGTGATGCACGGCGGCCTTGGAGGTGGAATAGGAATAGGCCCCCTCGGCCAGCGGCACCGTGCCCATGACGGAGCCGATGTTGATGATGCGGGCCGGATCGGCGTCGCTGGCGGTGGCAGACAGCAGTGGCGTCAGGTTGCGGGTCAGGGTGAACATGCCTGCGACGTTGATGTTGAAGACCTTTTGCCATGCTGCGTGTGAGAATTCGCCATAGGGCTGGCCCCACGTTACGCCCGCATTGTTGATCAGGATGTCGAGGCGGTCCGTGCGGCTTTGCACCTCGGCGGTCAAGGTGTTTATGGCCTCCTCCGAGCCGACGTCGCCCGCGAAACCCTCGGCGCTGCCGCTCGCGCCCAGCGCATTGAGTTCTGCCGCTACGGCCTCGCAGGCTTCGCCTTTGCGGCTGGCGATCAGCACGCGTGCGCCGCCACGCACCAGCGCTTCAGCCATCATGCGCCCGATACCGGTTGCGCCTCCGGTCACCAGCGCGGTTTTGCCGGACACGCCGAACAGATTTTCCAGATACGTCATGTTTTCCTCCTGAATTCCGCGAAACTGTGCCGAATTTCACACGCAGAATCAAATTCTACGTAGCGTTTCGTCCGGAGTGAAATTTTACTAGGGGAATTTTTCCGGATGCGATAGCATACGCAAACTTGACAACCCTGAAGGGAAACGGGGGCTTCCCATGGGAATAACTACGAGGGAAATACAATGACCTTTCTTATCCTTAGCCTGATTTCAGGCATGGTCGGCGGGCTTCTCGCGCATCAGTTTATGCGGGAGTATTCGCTCGGCACGGTCGGTAACCTTGTAACCGGTTTTCTGGGCGGTGCGATGGCACACGCAATCGCCCTTTTTTCATTGGGCGGTAGTGCCTATTCCATCGCGATTGTCGGTGGGATTCTCGGCGGCGTAATTGTTCGTGCGGGATTTACCGTTATCCGCCAGCGTATGGTGAAATAATACCTTTCGCCCGTGCGGGATTTCGTGCGGGCGGGCCTACAGGCCCAGAACATCCAGCATTGTATACTCGCCGGGCTTTTGCGACTGGCCCCAGAGGGCGGCCTTGATTGCGCCGCGGGCGAACAGCATCCGGTCGCTGGCGATGTGTTTGAGGGTGATACGCTCGCCCTCGCCAGCGAAAATTACCTCGTGTTCACCGATAACATCGCCACCGCGGAGTGAGGCAAAGCCGATGTCGCCGCGTTTGCGCGCACCCGTGTGGCCGTCGCGGCCGCGATCCGAGACCTCGGAGAGATTGACGCCGCGCCCCTCGGCAGCGGCTTCGCCCAACATCAGCGCTGTGCCCGAGGGGGCGTCTACCTTGTGGTGGTGGTGCATCTCGACAATCTCGATATCGAAATCGGCGTCCAGCGCCTCGGCCACTTTGCGGGTGAGGACGGTCAGCAGGTTCACGCCAAGGCTCATGTTGCCCGCGCGCACGATCACGGCGTGGCGGGAGGCGGCCTCGAGCTTTGCCAGATCGTCGTCCGACAGTCCGGTGGTGCCGATCACATGGGTCAGGCGGGCCTGTGCCGCGATTTCCGAATGGGCGATGGTGGCAGCGGGGGCGGTGAAATCCACGACCGCTTGCGAATGGGCGAAAACCTCCAGCGTTTCGTCTGAGACGGTGACGCCGTTCGGTGCGCCGCCCAGACATTCGCCAAGATCGCGCCCGATCCATTCATGGCCGGGGCGCTCGGTTGCGCCGGAAATATGCGCGTTTTCGTTTTCCTCGATCGCCTGAATCAGCATCCGGCCCATGCGGCCCGATGCGCCTACGACTGCTATGCCTGTTGTATTGCCCATAATCATCCCCAAATCCGGTATAGTAACGGGTTTAGCGCCCCTTTGCGCGGATGCAAAGGGGGGATGTCTTGACTCGGGCGCATTGCGGGTGGATTAGGAGCCATGGGAAAGAATAAATTTCATGAAGGGTCAGGCCCTTCGCAGCGACAATTGCGGGTGGCGGAACTGATCCGGCGCTCCTTGTCCGATGTGCTGTTGCGCGGGGATGTCCATGACGAGGATCTGGCGCATGTGTCTGTAACGGTGGGCGAGGTGCGGACCTCGCCGGATTTGCGTCATGCGACGGCTTTTGTGCTGCCGCTGGGCGGCGTGAACACCGAACAGGTGATCGAGGCGCTGAACCGCAATCGTGGCGAGATCCGGCATCTGGTGACAAAAACCCTGTCACTGAAGTATTCGCCGGAATTGAAATTCCTGCCGGATCCGAGTTTCGACCAGATGGACGAGACGCGACGGTTGTTGCAGGCCGAGGATGTACGCCGCGATCTGGATGCGGATGAATAGCCGGTGTTTCGCCGTCTGACAGAACGGTTTCGCAAAAAGCCCGTGCCGAGGTCAGCGGCGGAGCTGATGCTGCGGCTGGAGCGCGCGGATGTCTATTATCTGCATATCGCCAAGAGCGGCAGCACATTTCTGAAAAACCTGTTCTATTATCTGGACCACGGCCACAGCCACCCTGCGGGTAACCGGATACACGGCGAGCCCGAACTGCTGCGGGCACGGGCCGAGGATGCGGAGCGTATCAGGGCCTCGAAACATGCGTTTGCGGTGATCCGCGATCCGATGGAGCGGTTTCTGTCGGTATATTTCGACAAGATTTATGGCGAGGGGCCGCTGAATTTCCCTGATTTGCGGGCTTTTTTCACGGATGAGGTCGGGCTGGATCTATCCGACGATCTGGATATCGGGGGGCATCGGCGCAACTGTCATTTGCTGATCGACTGGTTTGCGGAAAATCTGGCGGGCCGCACGGATCAGCCGGTGAATTTCCACTGGCGGCGACAGTCGCGGCGGCTGAAACGGGTCGAGAGTCTGGAACTGGAGCTGCTGACGCTGGACGGGCTGGACTGGCAGTTGCCGTTGTTGCTGGAGGAGGTCCTGCCGGATATCCGCGAGGCGATGGCGGCCGTGCAGGCGCGTAATATCAGCTATGCGCCGGTGGACAAGGCGGCGGTGGTGGATGAAGCCTTGCGTGCGAAAGTGGACGAGGTTTATGCCGCCGACCGGCGGTTGTATGACCGCGCGACGCGGCGCTGGGCGCGGATTGGCGGCGCGGGGCGGTTGCGGGTGCTGGCGGCGGGGGATTTGCCGCTCCATTGTGTGGCCACACCGAAGGTCGGCTGCACCTATCTCAAGAACCTGTTCTATATTCTGGAACATGGCGAGGCTTACGCTGCCCCGCAACGCATCCATGCGGACGGGGTGGTTTCGAAGGTCTCGATCAGCAGGGGCGAGGCGCCGGGCTCGGTGAAGTTCTTTGTCGTGCGCGATCCGGTGGAGCGGTTTTTCTCGCTCTATTACGACAAGGTATTCGGTCAGGGGCCGCAGAGCTTTCCGTGGATCACAAGGCGGCTGGCGGAGCGGCGGGCCTTTGATGTCAACGCGGATACGCTGGGCAAGCACCGGACAAATGTGATGGCGCTGCTTGGCTATCTGGAACAGAAATTCAAAACGCAGCCGGCCAACGATCTGAACCCCCATTGGCGGCCGCAGGTGGAAACCGCGAAGCGGGTGGACGGTTTCGGGCTGGTGCCGCTGTTGCTTGAGGAACTGGAGCCACAACTGCTGCAGATCGCGGGGGATCGTGTGCCGGGGCTGGAACAGGCGATGGCGATGGTGCCGGACAGCAATGCGGCACCGCGGGCCTTTCCGGCGGAAAATATCCTCAGCCCCGCTATCCGGCAGCGCATTTCGGCCCTTTATGGCGATGACGAGGCGTTGTATGAGCAGGTCAAACGCGGCTGGGCCGAGAATGGCGCGCCGCCGGAGCTACGGGATTATCATGGCAAGACGTAAAAAGGGCCGCGCCGTTCATGGCTGGCTGGTGATCGACAAACCGCTGGGCATGACGTCGAGCGCAGTGGTCAACAAGGCGAAATGGGCGTTTGACGCGCAAAAGGCAGGCCACGCGGGGACGCTGGACCCCGAGGCCACCGGCGTGCTGGCGATTGCCTTTGGCGAGGCGACCAAGACCGTGCCCTATGTGACGGATTCGATGAAGGCCTACCGCTTTACTGTCCGGCTGGGTCAGGCAACCAACACCGACGATGCCGAGGGCGAGGTGATCGCCGAAAGCGCCGCGCGCCCCTCGGCCGACGACATCCGCGCCGCTTTGCCCGCCTTCACCGGCGATATCATGCAGGTGCCGCCGCAGTATTCCGCCGTGAAGGTGGACGGTGAGCGGGCCTATAAACGGGCGCGTGACGGCGAGGAAATGGAACTGGCGGCGCGGCCGCTGTTCGTGGAATCGCTGGAACTGGTAGACATGCCCGACGCGGACCATGCGGTGCTGGAAATGGTCTGCGGCAAGGGCGGCTATGTCCGCTCCATCGCGCGCGATCTGGGGCAGGCGCTGGGCTGTTTCGGCCATGTGGTGCAACTGCGCCGCGTCTGGGCCGGCCCCTTCGAGATCGAGGATTCGATACCGTTCGAAAAGCTGGACGAGATGGCCAAGGATCGCGCACTCGACGAATTTCTGCTGCCGCTCGAGGCCGGGCTGAATGATCTGGAAGAACTGCACTGCACGCCGGAGGGCGCAGCGCGGCTTCGCAATGGCAATCCGGGGATGGTGATAGCCTCGGACGTGGAATATGGCGAGGAATGCTGGGCCTCGCTCGACGGCGTTCCTGTGGCAATCGGGGTTTACAAGGCTGGCGAATTGCACCCCAATAGGGTTTTTGTTCTGTAGGAGTTCGGAATATGGCGCAACGTTTTAATACACTTGGTCAACCGATTGGCGAGGATGTCGACTGGACTGGCGCAAAACGGCCGCCGCGCACCAATATGCAAGGACGGTATTGCCGTCTGGAGCCACTGGACATTGACCGCCACGCACCCGACCTGTTCGAGGCGTTTTCCGCCGACAAAACCGGTGCCATCTGGACCTATCTGTTCACCGACCCGTTCGAGAGCGAAACCGCGCTGCGCCAGTGGATGCGCGCGGCCTGTCTGGGGGATGACCCGCTGTTCCATGCGATCATCGACAACACGACAAACAAGGCGGTGGGCTTCGCCACATTCATGCGGATTGATCCGGTTATGGGGGTTATCGAGGTTGGCAATATCAACTTCTCTCCGTTGCTCCAGCGCACGCCTGCCGCGACCGAGGCGATGTTCCTGATGATGCGGCGTGCCTTTAACGAACTGGGATACCGCCGGTATGAATGGAAATGTGACAACCTGAACGCACCTTCGCACAAGGCGGCAAAACGGCTGGGTTTCAAATACGAGGGACTGTTCCGTCAGGCACTGGTTTACAAAGGGCGCAACCGGGATACGGCGTGGTTCTCGATTGTCGACAAGGAATGGCCGGCACTGGAACGGGCCTTTACCGGCTGGCTGGCGCCAAAGAATTTTGACAGCGCGGGGCAACAGATTAAAAAGCTGTCGGAATTTATGGCGCTGGAAAGGCCCTGACATGGAAATCTTCATCAGCGGTCTTTTCGTCGGTCTGGCTGTGGCGGCCCCGGTCGGGCCGATTGCTATTTTATGTATCCAGCGCACGTTGAAGCGCGGGGTTCTGGCCGGTCTGGCAACGGGGTTTGGTGCGGCGACGGCCGATGCGACCTATGGTCTGGTGGCGGCGTTGGGGCTGGCGGTGACGGGTGTGCTGGTATCCTATACCGGACCGTTGCGGATAGCGGGCGGGATTTTGATCCTGCTGCTCGGGCTGATGTCCTTGCGAAACTTTTTCGCCACACATCGGGATGTGGAGCCAGAGGACCGCGGCAAAGGGCTGATCGGGGAGTTCGCCAGCACCTATGCCCTGACCCTGAGCAACCCGATGACAATTCTGGCTTTTGTCGGGTTGATCGCGGGGCTTTCGGCGGGTGACAGTGGCGGGGCCTTCTATCTGGTCGCAGGGGTGTTTGCCGGTTCGGCGCTGTGGTGGCTGATACTGGTGGCAATAACCAAAGGCATCGGCAAGCGCCTGTCTACGGATGCAACGAAACACCTGGATCTTGTATCGGGGCTGGTACTGGTCGGCTGGGCGCTCTGGGCCTTGTTCGGAGGGTAGCGCGTGATTACCCGCACACACACCAAGGGGGATGCGCCTTCTGTCGCCAATTACTCGGATTGCGAGAAATACCGTTATGACCTGACGCGGGTCTGGGATCCGGAGGGTCGCAAGGTGTTGTTTGTGATGCTCAACCCGTCGACCGCGACCGAGGTGCAGAATGATCCGACGGTGGAGCGCTGCGAGCGTCGCGCGCGGGCGCTGGGCTTTGGCGCCTTTCGGGTGTGCAACATCTTTGCCTATCGCGCAACAGACCCGAAGGACATGCGAGCGCAGCCTGATCCGGTCGGGCCGCTCAACGACGCGGCGATCCGCGAGGGAGTCGATTGGGCCGACGAGGTGGTTGCCGCCTGGGGTACGCATGGCGAACATATGGATAGGGGTGCAGCGGTGGAGGCATTGTTGCG
>WFTU01000202.1 GCA_015485375.1 Paracoccaceae bacterium
ATCGGATCGGCGGGGTTCTGGCCTGTTTGCAGACTCGCCTGCAGCTTTTGCAGTTGCGCCACGCCCTGCGCCCGCATCAGCCATGAGCCGATGATGGCCGTCAGCACGACAATCGCGAGTGTGGGCCAGAGGCCGAGGATGCCGCCGACCTGAATGAATAGGCCGATTTCGATGATCGGAACCGCTACAAAGATTAAAAAGAGCCACATAATGCTTTTCCAGTGTTTTCTTCGGGCCAATGGACTTGACCGCAGACAATGCTTACATAGGTGCATGCGGGGCCAAACGCTATTGTTGGGCCGGAATTTTTTCAAAGGGGCGCTCCATGATGGGTTCGCAGTTGGTCCAGATTATTGTTCTTGCCGGTGTGGCACTGTTTCTGGTGTTACGTCTGAAGAACGTGTTGGGAACACGCGACGGTTACGAGGATCCGGTCAATCCGGCACCCGTTGAGTCAAACAAGTCATCCCGCAAATTCGATGTTATCGATGGTGGCGGCACGGATCACGATATTGCCGACCATATCGACCCTGACAGTGAATCCGCCAGGGCGCTGGCCGCGATGAAGCGGGTGGAACCGGGGTTCTCGGTCAATGAATTCATGCGCGGGGCGCGGCAGGCATACGAAATGATCCTGATGGCGTTCGAAAAGGGCGATCTGGATTTTCTGGAGCAATATCTGGCGCCGGATGTTTACGAGAGCTTTGCCACGGTTATCAAGGACCGGGCCGACAAGGGGTTGGCTGTCGATGCGACGTTCGTCGGTGTGCGCGAGTTGAAACTGCGCGAGGCGCATTTTGACGAGGAAAACCGCGAGGCGGAGATCACGTTGAAATTCGTTGGCGAGCTGACCTCGGTTGTTCGCGATGCGGATGGCAATATCGTCGAGGGCGATCCGCAGACGATCAAGCGCCAGTCCGATGTCTGGACCTTCGCCCGCCTGATGGGCGGCGACAACCCGAACTGGCTGCTGGTCGGAACCGGCGGGTAAGGCGTGCTATGGCACGGCGCAAACGGGGCAAGCTGAGCGAGGAAGATCGCGAAATCTGGTCGAAAGTTGCCCGGACGGCTGTGCCGCTACATCCAGTCAAACCGTCCGAGGCGGCATTCCACCCTGATCCACCGGTTGCGCCAATGGCGGGAAAACCGGTGAAACAGCCGCTCCGGCCGCTGACCCGTATCGGCGGGCAGGTGCAGGAGGCGCGGGTGACCGTCAATCGGGCCACAGATCCGATGCGCGCGGCTGAAATCCCCGGAAACCAGATGGACCGGCGCAATTTCGAGCGTTTGCGCAAGGGCAAGATGCGCCCTGATGCGCGGCTCGATCTGCACGGCATGACCGCGGCGCAGGCGCATGGAGAGTTGACGGCGTTTATTCATCGCTGCCACGCGGCGGGAAAACGGTTGGCACTGGTGATTACCGGCAAGGGCAATACGATGCGCGAGGAAGAGGGCATCATGCCCACCCGTCAGGGATTATTGCGTCATAGTCTGCCGCACTGGCTGGACGCGCCGCATTTGCGGCCTATGATTCTGGAAATCACACCGGCCCATGCGCGCCACGGCGGCGGCGGGGCCTATTATGTTTATTTGCGGCGGAAACGCTGAAACCGGAGGGGCGCTGATGGCGGGGCAGAAATCCTATGGTCTGGAAACGCGGGTGAAGGTTCTGACGTGGAACCTGTGGTGGAAATTCGGACCTTGGCAGGAGCGGAAACCGGCGATTCTGGCGACGTTGAAGGAACTGGATGCGGATATAATCTGCTTGCAGGAAATCTGGAACGACGGAGATGGCAATCTGGCCGCCGATCTGGCGGAGGCGCTGGGCTACCAACATGTATACGCCGAAAGCATGGTTATGAACGACACCGGTTTCGGGAACGCCATCCTGTCGCGCTGGTCGATTGCGGAGAGCGACTCGGTGGAGTTGTTCGGGCGGGCGGAATCCGGCGAGGGGCGTGTTGGTCTCTATGCGTTGGTCAACGGACCGCGCGGCGATATTCCGGTGTTTTGCACCCATTTGAACCACCGGTATGAACACAGCCATATCCGGCAGAAACAGGTGACTGATCTTGCGCGGTTTGTCGATAGCAAGCGGCCATGGAAATTCCCGCCGGTGCTGTGTGGCGATTTCAATGCGGAGCCGGAGTCCGACGAAATGCGGATGCTGGTCGGACTGACCACCTGTCCGGTAGAGGATCTGTGTTTTGTCGATGCCTGGAACGTCGCCGGAGACCGTAGCGACGGGTTTACATGGTCCAACACCAATCCCTATGCGGTGGAGGAGTTCGAACCGGACCGGCGGATCGACTATATTCTTATCGGGCATCCGAAGTATCGCGGTGCCGGTCATGTCACGGATTGTGTGGTGACAGGGGATCGCGCTGTGGACGGGGTGATGCCGAGCGACCACTTCGGATTGCTGGCGAAGCTGCGCTACTAACGAAAAAGGCCCGCTGCATTTGAGCAACGGGCCTTCGGTTTGTCTGGATCCGGCTTACTGGATCGGCTGGCCGTTTGCCAGAATGCCATTCTCGGTAAAGGTGATTTCCGAGATGAACTGGTCCGGATTGTCGCCCGGTTTGCCAAAGGCCATCATGATCCCGAGAACCATACCGACCTGCATCTGGTCAACCAGACCAAGCGCTACCAGTTTGTTGGCCAACCCGTTGATGCCGTTCAGGTCGACGTTGACGCCGCCCAGCGGCATCGGGATCGGGCCGTCGTTGTTGAAGGTCAGTGCGCCGTCCATCTGTGCGGATGCACCGCCGATGGCCAGCAGGAACTGGTTTACATCGAGGCTGAAGATTTTTCCGGCCTGGGTGGGATCGCCACCGGCCGCAGCAACCATGGCGTCAATCTGGACCATTGCTTCAAGGTCGATATCGATCTGCGCCGGATCGCGCGGGATAGTTTTACCCGGGTCGATCATGGACCAGAGGCCTTCGCCAACGGTCAGATCGGCCAGCAGCAAACGCACAGTGGCTTCGTCCGGTGCATCGGCGGAATTGACGGGAACCACGAACTTCATGCCGATTTCCCCGATGCCGAGGTCAACCGGCGGGAACGGCATGCCGGCGCCCGGAGTGATGGTCATCTGCAGGCTGTCGCCCTGAACGTCATAGGTAAAGGTGCCGTCAATCATCTCGACCAGTGCGGTTGATGCGCCGGAAGTACCGGCCATGCCAAAGGCCGCTTCGGGGCTGTCGACGGAAACATCGAAGGTGGATGCGCCGCTGGCCATTTTGATCCGCGCGGATTTCGACCCGTCAAGATAACCCATGGCGTCGTTCTCGTCTTTCGGAACGTCGAAGGCGAATTCTGCCGATGCGCCTTCGCTGGTCTGTTCGGCTTTCTGGGACTGGCCATCGACGGTGATGTCATAGGTTACGTCGAATTTGGAGATATCGAGCGATCCCTCGACACGTTTGTCGGCCTCGGCGGCAACCATGCTGAAATTGATGCTTCCGAAATCGGCATTCAGGTCGCGCATGAACGCGCTGGCGGGGTCGCCACCTTCAACGCGGAACGAATCGGCTTTGAACTCGACGGTAATATCATCGTTGCTCATGGCTTCGCGCAGCACGGCGTTGGTGGTGAATTCCATGCCGGAGGTCAGGAATTCCATGGTGAACTCGCCACCTTCCTTGGTGCTCTCTATTTTGATGGTGTCGGCGACCGTGAAGGTTACAACCGAAGGATCGGCGGCCGACGGCACACCCTTGAGCCATGCGGTTGTTAGTGTGGAACTGCCGTTCGGGGACACGATGGTCACGTTCCGGTATTCCACGCTACCGTCGTTTCCGGTGATGCGGTCATCGTAGGTTACCTGCGATCCGTCGTCGATCATGCCGCGGACCATGAGGTCCAGCGTGGTCTCCAGAGAGTTCTGCGCGAGGGCAAACGATGTGCTGCCCAATAGCGCAAGTGCGGTTGTTGTTACGCCAAGCTTATTCATTTCAATATGACTCCTGCAGGTAAAGATTACCCGGGCATGATAACGGGCGCACGCTTAACGGGCAATGAACATATTGGACCAATTGGTAATAATGCGGGTGGTCGGTGGTTATTCGCGTATCTCGGTTGCGCTAACACCCCAGATTTCGGATTTCCGGATCCAGCCGTCAATTTTGTCCACCTCGATCTCGCACCAGTCGATGGTGCAGGCGCCGAGCGAGGCAATTACGCCCTTTTCCACCAGCGCAACGACGGCGGCGGATTCGGCCGGTTTTTTCCGAACGGGTGCGCGCTGGGCGCGCACAACGATGGTGCGATGGCCGCTGAGCAAAGCGTAGTGCATCCAGCCGCCCGCGCCGTCTTCGTCCTGAACGCGTCGCCAGTTCTCGAACTCGGCGGTTACCAGCAGCGGCGTGCCTTTTCTCGTTAGAATCCAGTCGATACGGTGGGATTGGCTCGGCCCGCGCCGGACGTATCCGTCGTCGACCTTCAGGCTGACAAAGCGCGGCAAGGGCAGGTTGGTAACCGGGCCGAGGGTGGAGGTTTCCTGCGCGCCGGGGCTTCCGGCGACTGCGAGCAGCATGCCGAAAACGACCAACCGGATGATTGCAAACCTGCGTAACAAAATGAATTCCCAGCCTGTAAACCTGCGTGCGGCCGGAAATTATATTTTTCCGTTTCCCCGCCCCCCCTTTGCTGGCATGTTAGGAGAAAGTTTTCAAGTCGAGGACACCTTTGAAATGCCGAACAAAGCCCTGAAAGTCATCGTCACCCGCCGCCTTCCCGAACCCGTCGAAACCCGTATGCGAGAACTTTTCGATGTGGAGTTGAACGAATCGGACGAAAAAATGGGCGCGGAAGCGCTGGGCGATGCGATGAAACGGGCCGATGTGCTGGTGCCGACTCTCGGAGATGTGATCGACCAGAAAATGCTGGCACAGGCGGGGGAGAGCCTGCGGCTGATCGCGAACTACGGCGCGGGGTTCGACCACATCGACGTGCAGACTGCCTTGCAGCGCGGGATTATGGTGTCGAATACGCCGGGGGTTCTGACCGACGACACCGCCGATATGACCATGGCGATGATCCTGTCGGTTCCGCGGCGTTTGCGCGAGGGAAATATCCTGATGCAGCGCGGCGAGTGGACGGGATGGTCCCCGACGGCGCTGATGGGGCACCGGATCGGTGGCAAGCGGTTGGGAATTCTCGGCATGGGCCGGATCGGACAGGCTGTGGCGCGCCGCGCCAAGGCCTTCGGTCTGCAGGTGCATTACCACAATCGGCGCCGTTTGCACCCCGAGACCGAAGCGGATCTGGAGGCAACCTATTGGGAGAGCCTCGACCAGATGCTGGCGCGGGTCGATATCCTGTCGATCCATTGTCCGCACACGCCCGGAACATTCCATTTGCTGAACGCACGGCGGCTGAAACTGATGAAGCCTTCGGCCTATATCATCAACACCGCGCGCGGAGAGATTATCGACGAAAACGCCCTGACCCGTATGCTGCGCGCTGGCGAACTGGCCGGCGCGGGGTTGGATGTTTTCGAACACGGCAACGATATCAACCCGCGCCTGAAGGGGCTGGATAACGTGCTGCTGCTGCCGCACATGGGCTCGGCCACCGTCGAGGGGCGGATAGAAATGGGCGAGAAGGTGATTATCAACATCAAGACGTTCGCCGACGGACACCGTCCGCCGGATCAGGTCGTGCCGGCGATGTTGTGAGGATCAGACACGGAAAAGGACCGCAGCAAAGCTACGGCCCTTTCTGTAAAACCGGTCCGGTCTAGACGTTTTCGTCGATCCAGCCCTTCAGCGTCGCCTTCGGGGCTGCGCCGATTTTGTTGGAAACGACCTTGCCGCCGCTGAACATGAACAGGGCCGGAATGCCGCGAACGCCCATCTGGCTCGGCATGCCGGGGTTTTCATCGACGTTCAGTTTGGCAATTTTGATTTTGCCTTCGTATTCTTCGGAAAGCTCTTCGAGAGCCGGGCCGATCTGCTTGCAGGGGCCGCACCACTCTGCCCAGAAATCCACGATCACGGGGACATCGGAGTTCAATACTTCTTCGGCGAAGGTGCTGTCGGTTACTTTGACGGTGGCCATCTGGCTTCTCCTGAATAAATGTAAGTTGAGCGTAAACTATGTATGGCGCGGCGGGGCGTCAAGAAGCGGGCGGCCGTGACAGGGCCGCTTTTGCCACATTCGGCGGGATTTCCATAAATTTAGCGTTAAATGTCCAGATTATCGCGGTTCTGACGGGGCGGTCGGGGTAGATTTGCGTCAGAGCGTCGGCGTAGGCGCCCATCTGTCGCAGGATACCTTCGGGTATCCGGTCCGGTGAGTCCGGCACCTCGCGGTTGGATTTGAAGTCGATGGCGAGGATCTCCTCGCCGACCAGCAGGCGGTCAATCCTGCCGAGGATGCGTTGCCCGTTCAGTGCATCGAGCGGAGCGGTCACGGGAACCTCCACCAGCGCGTCAGGGGCGAAAAAGCGGCGCAGTTCTGGGGCGGTGAGGACAGCACGGGCCTCGGGCAGCAGGTCTTCGGCATCCAGTTGGGCGGCCTTGGCGGGCCAGTCGCTTTCCGGCAGGGCGGGCAGGGTTTCGAGCAGGGTATGGATCAGGCTGCCGCGCGCCATTGCGGCGGCGTCGGGCGGCCCTCCGGCCAGTGTATGCGCTCCGCCGAGGTCTGAAGGGGACAGGCGTTGCGGCACGCGCTCCGGTGTTGGCAGCGGCTGGCGCAGCGCCGCAGGGAGCGCGGGCGGTTCGGCGGTTTTATCCGGAGTCTCCTGCGTGCCGTATTGCCAGTTTTCGGCCAGCACCAGCGCCTCCCCTTCCAGCCCTTCGGGGGCGGGTTCGGGGGTGGCGCCGCAGGCCTTCATGGCGCGGGCAACACGTTGATACCAGCCCTCGCCGCTGGCATCAGGTGTGCCCGCGCCGCAGACGATCAGCCAGTTTTCGGCGCGAGTCAGTGCCACATAGAGCAGACGGCGGTTTTCTTCCTCCACCAGTTGGCGGCGGTGGTTTTCCAGATCTTTCTGGATGGCGGACATCTCCGCCGCGGCGGATTTCCACAGGGCGGTGTCGTCCACGGCCTGCACCGGCGGGGCCTTTTTCGACGGGTCGATTTTGCGGGTGTCGGGCAGGATGACCACCGGCGCTTCCAGCCCTTTGGCGCCGTGTACGGTCATCACCCGCACGCGGCCCCCGGCGGCGTCCATCTGGCGTTTCACCTGCACGTCGTCGGCGGTGATCCAGTCGAGAAAACCGGAAAGCGAGGGGGCCTCTACCGATTCATAATGCAGGGACTGGTTCAGCAGTTCGTCGATGCCGTCGGCGGCTTCCGGCCCCAATCGCGCGACGAGTTTGCGCCGGCCGTCCTGCACCACGAGGATATGCTCCAGCAGGTCGAACGGGCGCTGGAAGTCCACACGCGCGCGCAGGGCCTCGATCGCGGCAACCACCTCCGGCCATTTGTCCGCCTGCATGCGCAGCGCCTGCCAGAGCGTGCCTTTGCGGTTGTGGGCAAGGTGGAACAGGTCGCGTTCCGACAGGCCGAACAGTGGCGAGCGCAGGATGGCGGCCAGCGACAGGTCGTCCTCCGGCGTTACCAGAAACCGCAGCAGGGCGAGGAGGTCGCGCACGGCGAGTTCCTCGATGATTTTCAGGCGGTCGGCGCCGGCCACATCCACGCCCTCGGCCTTCAGCGCCTTGATGATGGCGTGGAACAGCGCGGTGCGGCTTTGCACCAGTATCAGGATATCACCGGCGGTAACGGGGCGCGGGCCGTCGCGATGCGGCAGGATGGTGCCGGAGCGGATCATCCCCCCGACCCGCGCGGCGATGGCGCGGGCCAGTTGTATATGCGGGTCGTCGGGAACCTCGGAATCAACGGGCAGATACCACGGCTTTCCCTCGGGCTTTTCCGGTTTTTCGATGAAGGGCCAGAGCTCCACCCGTCCGGCCATATCCCAGACCGCGTGGTGTTCGATATCGCCACTCAGCCCCTCGCGCGCGTCGCCGGTGAATACCTGATCGACCAGCCGCAGGATCGGGGCGGCGGTGCGGAAGGAATAGAGCAGTCCGGTTTCCTGCAGGGACTCCCCGATCTGCAACAGGCGGGTGGAAAACGTGCCGCGCATGGCGCCGAAGGCGGACGGGTCCGCACCCTGAAAGGAATAGATCGACTGTTTTTCATCCCCGACGACGAAAACCGTGCGCGGGGTGGCGCGGTCTTCGGTGGCGGTGGTGAATTCCTCGGCCAGTTTGCGCACGATGTCCCATTGCGCGGGCGAGGTGTCCTGCGCCTCGTCCACCAGAATATGATCGATGCCGCCGTCGAGACGATATAGCACCCATGCCGCCATTTCGGCGCGGGTCAGCAGGGCGCGGGTGCGTTCGATCAGGTCATCGAAATCCAGCCGCCCGAGCGCCGCCTTGCGCGCATCATAGAGCCGCAGGAAAACCGCGCCGAACCCGTGCAGGGCCTCGGCCCGTTGCAGCGCATGCTGTGCAAGGCGCTGTTCGCGGGCCCGGACCATGCGTTCCTTGAGGGTCTCCATCATGTCCGGCACCCAGGGGTGGGATTTCGCGACCTTGACCACGGGGAAGCCTTTGGGTTTGCGCGCCTCGCCGCCCTTGGTCAGATAGAGCGCCTCGTAAAGGGCGAGCGCCGCGGACGCGGTCAGGGTTTTGCGACGGGCCAGCGCTGCAGAGAGTTCCTTGTCCTGCTTGCCGCCCTCTGCCATGGCCTCTGCCAGTTCGTCGATCTGCGCATCGGAATATCCCTGCATGACCGTGGCGAGGATGTCTTCGTCGGTCAGGCCGACGTCTGTTCCCAGAAGATGTGCGGTGGCTTCGGCGTCGAAGGAATGCAGGAAGGGGGCCCTGAATTTCAGGATACCGTTCAGCAGCGGCGCGAGGTCATCGTCGGTCAGATGGCGCGCCATGGCATCGAAAACGGCGCCTTCGGTTTCGGCAATTTCCTCGACGATCTCGGCCTGCATCTGGCGGGCCTGCCGGTCGTCCACCTCCTGAAATTGCGGCGAGACTCCGGCCTCCAGCGGGAAGCGGCGCAGGATGTTGCCGCAAAAGGAGTGGATCGTCTGGATTTTCAGCCCGCCGGGGGTTTCCAGCGCGCGGGCGAACAGGGTGCGGGCGCGGCGGAGTTTGTCCGCATCCAGATCGCCCTCGCCGAGCTGTTCGAGCTTCTCGCACAGGTCCGCATCCGGCTTCATCGCCCATTCGCCGAGCTGTTCGAACAGGCGGTTCTGCATCTCGGCAGCGGCGGCCTTGGTGTAGGTCAGGCAGAGGATTTTTTGCGGCGGACATCCGGCCAGCAGCAGGCGCGCCACACGGTTGGTCAGCACGCGGGTCTTGCCGGACCCCGCGTTGGCCGAAACCCATGTGGAGCGTTCGGGGTGGGCGGCGGCAAGCTGCGCCGCGGAGGCCTGGTCGAGCGCGCTCATGTCAGGTCCCCGGTCTCGAATTCGTCGCCGTCCTGCCATTCGCCATAGCGCGAGAGGTGGTCGAAATCGCTGTCATAGCTCAGGCGCTCGGGGCGCGGGCGGGCGGTGTATCCCTGCGTCGGGTCGGCGTATTTCGACATCAGCTCTTGCAATCTGTCCCAGAACCCCTCGATTTCCGCGCTGTCGAATTCGAGGTCGAGGGCCTGCTGGCCGTTCAGCCCGATCAGTTCCAGTTGCCCGACCCGCGATTTCGCGATGCCCTCAAAGCCGCCGGCCTGCGCGATTGCCCCTTCCAGCGGCAGTTGCACGGCGAAGGCCCTGACCTGTTTCTTGCTGTCGAGACTGCCGGATTTGTAGTCGTAGATCGCAAGGCAGCCGTTCTGCAGGGCGTCGATCCGGTCGGCTTTGGCGGTGAGGGTAAAGGGCGGCGCGGGCATCTTGCGTTCGCCGGTGACCTCCAGCTTCAGGGGGCGGGCCTGTTGCCGGCGCAGGTGTTCCTGATCGATGAACCACGGGGCGATCCGGTGCAGGCGGGCCAGCCACAGGCGGCGGGAGGCGGGCCACGGGACCTCCTGTTCCAGCACGCGGCGGGCGACGTCGCGGAAGATTTCCTCGGCGTTATCAGGCAGGGAGTCGAAAGTTTCGGCGATAAAAACCTCAAGAACCCTGTGCAGGACGGTGCCGCGTTCCAGGGCGTCGGCCTCGCGGCCAAGGGGTTTGAGGGCGCGCAGGCGCAGGATTTTATCGGCATAGATGGCGTAGGGGTCGCGGATCAGCGCCTCGATCCGCGTGACCGAGAGCCTGTC
>WFTU01000203.1 GCA_015485375.1 Paracoccaceae bacterium
CGGCTAGGCCGGGCAGAGATCGGGAACTACTTGCTGGGCATGCCCTATTTCAGCAGTGGGCATCTGTTGGTGGTGGCGCTGGATGGGGAACTGTCGGCGGCAGTCTGTGGGGATACCGCATCAACTGGCGAGTGATTCCGCCTCCGCCGGCTCGATGAAAGCAGTATTCCTTCCGCTACAGCAGCGACGGCAGCCGGTCGTTCATGAGTTCGATGAATAGCCGGACCTTGGGCTGCTGATACCGTCGGTCCTGATAGACCGCATAGATGCCGGCGCTGCCGCAGTCGTACTCGGGCAACAGCGCCGCCAGGCGTCCGGTGCGGAGGTCCTCGCTCACCAGAAAGCGGGACAGCGGGGCGATGCCGGCACCGCGCCGGATCAGGTCATCGCCCGTGAGGAGGCGTACCTGGCACGCCGGTTCGGCCAGGATTATCTCGACCACCAGGCCCGCGTGAGGCGCTGGTTCTAATTTTCACTTCATCACGAAGAGGCGCTTACACTGTTTCTTCCCCCTGCGAGCTGTACAGTGGGGAAGGAAGGGATGGTATATAGAGGTGCCCCGGGAAGTTTGAAAAAACTACCCAGCAATGCCGCAGGCGGCGGAGGAGAATAGGAATGACGCGACAATGACAAACCAACGATTATGGATGGTCCGTGCCGGAGAAGGCGCTAAATGGATCGATGAGTTTCTGGAACACGGCCTGGTCGCCATCGGCTGGGAGGAGCTGGGCCCGATAGAAGTCGGTGTGCCTCGGGAAAAGATCGTTCGTCAGGCCACCGAGCGATGGCCCAATGCGAGCAAGTACCGGATCGCCAATGCGGTCGGGCAGGTGTTTCGCTTCCTGAACGAGATGCAGAAAGGCGATGTCGTGGTCAGCTACGATCCCGGTCGGCGCATCTATCACGTCGGAACCGTCGAGGGCGATCCTGAATATAGGCCCGGCCTGATCGAAGGATTACCCAGGATTCGCGTGGTGACCTGGTTCGCACAGGTGCCTAGAGATAGGCTCAGTGTGCCGACCCGCAACAGCCTCGGGGCGATCTCGACCTTGTTCCAGTTGCCGCCGGAGGCGACCGAGGAGATCCTGGCCATCGCCGCGGGGAAAGAAACACCGCCCCCTGATGATGAAGAATCGGAAGAAGATGTAACCGAACAGATCGCGAGCGATCTGCGCGCCCAGTCCCGGGAGTTCATAAAGGACAGAATCATTCGGCTGAGCTGGGAAGAAATGCAGGAGCTGGTCGCGGGCCTGTTGCGCGCCATGGGTTACAAGACCCGCGTATCGCCACCGGGTGCCGACAGGGGGAAAGACATCATTGCCTCGCCGGACGGCTTCGGATTCGAGCAGCCGCGCATCGTCGTCGAGGTGAAACATCGGCCCAATAGCGCAATGGATTCCCAGGCGATCCGGAGCTTTCTCGGCGGTCGTCACGCGGACGACAAGGGGCTGTATGTCAGCACCGGCGGGTTCACCAAGGACGCTCGTTACGAAGCCGAACGGGCATCGATTCCCGTGGTATTGATGGACCTCGATGACATCGCCAACGAGATTCAGCGGTACTACGATGAGATGGACATGGAGGCCAAGCGGCTGATTCCTCTCACCAAGATCTATTGGCCTGCCTGAGACATAAGGAGATGGGCACGGATGGGCAGAAGGAAACGGAGCGTATTCGACGACCTGGTTGACCTCGCAGCACGGCTCCCGTGGTGGATGGGAGTGCTACTGGCTATAGCGAGCTATCTGATAATTCACCCTTTTGCGAGCATACCGGACGCGGCACCAGGTGCCACAAGCCTTGACCGACTTGGTCCGGCTGTTGCCGGACAGCTTTACGGCGTGTTGGCGACGATCGGGCAATACCTGGTTCCCGCGGCATTCATTCTCGGCGCTGCGGTGTCGGCTATTGGCCGCATCAAACGCAGGAGACTCCTTGAAGAAACGGCAACGGCCACATCGTCGGAGGCAGCAAAATCGCTGTCCTGGCATGAATTCGAGATGCTCGTCGGAGAGATGTTCCGTAACAAGGGATTCAGCGTCAAAGAAACCGCCAAAGGGGCGGATGGCGGCGTGGACCTGGAACTTCGCAAGGCCGGTGAGCTGTCCCTGGTGCAGTGCAAACACTGGCGCGCCACCAAGGTGGGAGTGGGTGTCGTGCGAGAGCTGTTCGGCGTCATGGCGGCGCGAGGTGCGGTCCATGCCTATGTAGTGACAACCGGGGTTTTCAGTTCCGAGGCCAGGAAGTTCGCGCAGGGCCGCAATATCTCCCTGATCGATGGCCAAGCGGTAGAGCGCGAGATTCGTCGGCAGGCCAAACCGAAATCCAACGTCACCAGCCTCAAGGAGGCGCGGCGCCGACAGGCATCCAATGTGGAACAGAAATCGACCGCGCAGCTTCCATCGGTCGAATCATCGGCCAAGGCTCCGCACTGCCCGAGATGCGGAGGCCAGATGATCCGGCGTGTAGCCAGACGAGGAGCCAATGCCGGGAAGGCGTTCTGGGGTTGCAGCAGTTTCCCCAAATGCCGAGGAACGCTTCCGCTCGAATAGGCCGTTGGACGTACTGCACCGTGACTTCCCGAAACCCACACTCAGGAGCATCTTCCGGGTGAAACCCGGAGTGGTTATCTGGCCCGGGTGGCGCTGGAAGCGGCCGGGCGGGGTAACCAGGCCGCGTAGGAGTAGTTCTTCCAGATCATCTGGTCCGACGCATCCATAATTTAACATAATATACATTATGCGAATCAGCGCGGATGTGGCGGCGGGCCAGCACGGTGCCTCCAGATGGACGTTGCGGTCGCCAGGTCACGGGACTACTCGCGGCCTCACGGATGCTGGTGCAGCGCGTTTTCCTCTTCTTCGTCTTGCTCGATGTCCTGTAACGACAGCCCGGCGGCGAAGTCGCGTTGCTGGGCGCTGGCGGACTGGAAGCGGACGTGTTGCATGACGCGGGTCTTGGATTCAGCGAATTCCATGGCCTGGTCGTCGTTGATGCGGCCTTCGTCGTAGAGCTTGCACAGCGCCTGGTCGAAGGTCTGCATGCCGTAGTTGCCGCCTTGTTCCATGGTCGTCTTCATCGCCTCGTAGTCGAGCTTGGCGATCAGGTCGGCCATGCGCGGGGTGTTGATGAGGATCTCGATCGCGGCGGCCTTGGTGCCGTCCCTCGCCGGCACCAGGCGCTGGCAGATCACTGCGCGCAGGTTCTGGGACAGGCGCTTGGCCTCCTGCTCCAGCACCTCGCGGTCGAAGAAGCTGAGCATCCGTTCCAGCGACGAGACGGCGTTGTTGGCGTGGATGGTGGACAGGCACAGATGACCGGTGTTTGCGAACTTGATGGCGTACTCCATGCTCACGGTGTCACGGATCTCGCCCATCAGGATCACATCGGGCGCCTCGCGCATGGCGGCGCGCATGCCGCTTTCGAAGCTGAGGGTGTCGGTGCCGATCTCGCGCTGCGCCACCAGCGACTTCTTGTGCGGGTGCATAAATTCGATCGGGTCTTCCAGGGTGATGATGTGCCCCGGCTGGCTGCTGTTGCGGTGGTCGATCATGGCCGCCAGGCTGGTGGACTTGCCCGAGCCGGTGGCGCCGGCGACCACGATCAGGCCGTGCTTCTGACTCACCAATTCTTTGAGCACCGGCGGCAGGCCCAGGCCGTCGATGGTGGGAATGTCGCCCTTGACGTGACGCATCACGATGGAGACGTCGCCCCGCTGCCGGAAGGCGTTGCCGCGAAACCGGCCCACGGCGCCGATGGAAAAGGAGAAGTCCACCTCGCCGTTTTCCTCGAATTCCGCCATTCGGCTGTCCGACAGCATGGCGCGCAGCATCTGTTCGGTGGTGCCCGGTTGCAGCACCTCGTCGAGCACCTTGAAGCCGAACGGGCCCTTGATGGTGGGTTTGGCGCCGGTATGCAGGAACAGGTCGGCGCCCTCGTTCTTCACCATTACGGACAGGTAGGCGCTGACGCGGGTTTCGGGGTTGTTGCGGGAAAGCTCGGTCATCCTGGGGTCCTTTTCGTCGGAAGCATGGGAAAGCGCCCCCTGTATCGGCACCCTGGCGCGGAAATGAAGTGCTCGGTCGAGGGTTGTGGAACGAAAACCCTCAAGACGCTCTCCCCCTCCTAACCTCCCCTGCCCCTCGACGCTCCGGCCTAGTCGGCCGTCGGGTCGTCGAAGATCACCAGCGGGTCGGACTGTTCCACCACATGTGTGATGCGCTCTCCGTTCCAGTGATAGACCAGGTGCGGTCCCTGCACCGGCAGCGATACCGCCGGCGGCCGCAGGGCGGCCAGGCAGTCGCCGCCGGGATGGCGCACGCTGCGGTAGACAATGCCCCAGGCGTCGGGGTCGGCCTGCCGCAGGCGACGGGCGAAGCGTTGCGACGGCCGGTAGTCGTCCGGGCGGTGAAGATCGTCGAAGCCCTCGCCGCGCACGTCGTAGCAGGGCTTGCGCACCGTGCCCACCCAGGCGCGCATGTGCAGTTCCTGGGCCGGCATGCCCCGCTCCTGGAGGTAACGGCTGCGATGGTAGACGGTTTCCCGGATGGCGGTCTCCAGGGTGCGGGCGGCGTAGTAGATGCCGATACGGCCGTCGGAAAAGCGGGTGGCGGTGCGGGTGTGGGTGAAGGCGCCCATCACGATGCTGGCATGGGGGCCGTGCAGCATGTCCCCGGGACGGACCAGGGTCAGGTTTCCCAGCTCCTGCTGGATGCGCGGGTTGACGCGGGCCTGGAGCGTCCACAGGGCGCGTTTCTCGTCTTCGTCAAGGTCCAGCCGCTCGAACAGGTCGATCAGCGGCATGCGCGTGGGAATGATGCGGTACTGCGCCTTCCAGCGGATGCGGCGCCGCGGCGGCAGGGATTGCGATTCAGTGTCCGCCACGTTCCGCGTTCAGATATTCGTACACGTCGGCGAGCGCCTTGAGCTTGCCGCTCAGCAGGTAGTCGAGGGGTGAACCCTTGCCCCAGGGCTGCCCCATTTCCAGCCGGCTGGAATTGCGCAGCCAGTCTCCGTGGCTCTCCGGCGCATACAGCACGTTCAGGTCGGCGTAGATGCCCACCAGGTAGGCGAGCCGGTCCAGCTCGTCCTCCGACAGGCTGCGCACCGCCGAGGGCTTGAGGCGCTTCAGATCGTAGAAGCGGGAGCGTCCCGGCCGCCCCAGCAGGGTGCGGGCCTCCTCGGCGCTCAGGCCCCACTCCGTGACCATGCCGAAGAAGGCCTTGAGCGCGGCGCGCGCCAGGGTCTCGCGGTCCTGGCCGTCGAAGGAGGTCTGCTGATCCCGGGCGATTGCGGAAAGGCCCATGCGATGGCTCCGATTTCGGATATATACCGAAGAATAGTACAGAATCGGACGCCTGTCATCCCGCCCCCCGTCGCTGGCGGCGCGCCCGAATGGGCGGCTGTGCCACGCGGGGAACTTTTGTCCTGTAACCGGTTCTTTCGTTCTGAATGTCACCATCGGTCCCGGCGGTGCCGGGTTATCCGATCGGCTCTACCATGACTGGAGGAATTATCGGATGCAACGACTGAAACCACTCGCTCTGGCCCTGTCGCTGGCCCTACCCCTATCCGCGGCTGCGGAGGACGGCGCACCGCCGCCGGCCGCCGGGGCCGCTCCCGCGCAGCCACCGCAGGCGATGAAGGCGCCGACCCCCGCAAGCGCCCATCTGGGAGTGGCGGTGCGTCCCGTTCCGCCGGTGCTGGCCGCCCAGCTTCCCGGCGACGTGCCGCGTGGACAGGGACTGGTGATCACCGCGGTCGAGCCCGATTCGCCGGCCGCCAGGGCCGGCCTGCAGAACTACGA
>WFTU01000204.1 GCA_015485375.1 Paracoccaceae bacterium
CCGCCGATCTGGCCGAGGCCCTGCCGCGCCAGATCACCAACGCCATGGAGAAATCCCCCGCCATGGCCGCGCACCTCGGCAATATCGTCCCCGCCGCGATCCGCACCCGTGCGGATCTCGCCGAACTGCCGGTCCTGCGCAAATCCGCCCTTGGCGCCGAGCAAAAGGCCCGCCCGCCCTTTGGCGGCTTTACCACCAAATCCCCGGAACAGATGCGCCACGTATTCCAGTCCCCCGGTCCGATCTATGAACCGGGCGGCGACGATCACGACTGGTGGCGCATGGGCCGCGCCCTGCATGCGCTCGGCATCGGCAACGACGACATCGTGCAGAACTGCTTTTCCTACCACCTCACCCCCGCCGGCATGATCTTCGAGAACGGCGCCGCCGCCGTAGGCGCCACCGTGCTGCCCGCCGGCACCGGCCAGACCGAACTGCAGGCACAGGCCGCCGCCGACATCGGCGTCACCGCCTACGCCGGCACCCCCGACTACCTGAAAGTCATCCTCGACAAGGCCGAGGAAACGGGCCTCGACCTTTCGCGCATCACCCGCGCAGCCGTAGGCGGCGGCGCGCTTTTCCCGAGCCTCAGACAGGAATACGCCGATCGCGGCATCACCTGCCTGCAATCCTACGCCACCGCCGATCTCGGCAACATCGCCTATGAATCCCTCGCCATGGAAGGCATGATCGTGGACGAGGGCGTGATCGTCGAGATCGTCACCCCCGGCACCGGCACCCCCGTGCCCGAGGGCGAGGTCGGCGAGGTCATCGTCACCACCCTCAACCCCGACTATCCGCTGATCCGCTTCGCCACCGGCGACCTCTCGGCCGTGCTGCCGGGCGAGTCCCCGTGCGGACGCACCAACATGCGCATCAAGGGCTGGATGGGCCGCGCCGACCAGACCACCAAGATCAAGGGCATGTTCGTGCGCCCCGAACAGGTCGCCGCCCTCGTCGCCCGCCACCCCGAAATCCTCCGCGCCCGCGTTATTGCCACGCGCGAGGGTGAACAGGATGCAATGACCGTCATAGTCGAGGCCGAGAACGCCGACGCCGACGCCATCGCCGCCTCGGTCCACGCCGTCCTGAAATTGCGCGGCAAGGTGGAGGTCGTCGCCCCCGACAGCCTGCCCAGGGACGGCAAGGTCATCGACGACCAGCGCACTTACGAATAGGCAAGAACCGGCCAGCCGAACCGCGAAAAAGGGCAGGGGGGTGCCACAAGCGCCTCCCTCTGCTACGCTCGGGGAAATTCCTTCAGGAGGTTCCCCATGCGCAAACCCTTCAAACCGCTATTTTTCGCCTTGTCCTTTACCGCAGTATCGCTGTCCACCACCGCCCTCGCCGACAGTCTGGCCTTGCTGGTCACCAATACCGAATACCCCGACACGGTGGTCGGCGCAGGCCCGTCGCAGGAACACGCCCTGTTGCTGAATGCCTACCGCGCACAGGGGTTCACCGTGGTTGCCGGTCGCGACCTCAACGCCGCCAACATGCGCGAGGCTATCAACAAATTCTACGAGCAGGCCGGGGACAAGGACCGCCTGATCATCCATTTCACCGGCCGCGCTGTAAACGCGGGCGGCCAGAGCTGGCTGCTCCCCGTCGATACCCCTACCGACTCCCGCGTCACCGTCGATTTCGAGGCCCCGTCGCTCGATCTGGTGCTGGACCTCCTTGCCGCGGAGCCGGGCCACGCCGCCCTGTTCTTCGCCGACATCGGCGGCACCACCGCAGCCCCTTTCAGCGCCGGCCTCGGCGACGTTACCGTCCCGCAAGGGGTGCTGATGGTCAGCGGACCGCAAGGTATCCTCAACGATTTCGTCATGAACGACCTGCTGGTCAGCGCCAAACCCCTGTCCGAGGCCCTCGCCACCGCCGATCCTGCCCTGCAGGTCGAAGGATTCGCTTCGCCCGATGTCGCCCTTGTGCCGTCGCTCCCCGCTCCGGTCGTCAGCGAAACGCCGGCCAACTGGATCGACCTCCTTGCCGAACAAACCCTCTGGGCCGTGGCCGACAAAAGCGGCAAGGCCGCAGATCTCGAAGAATATCTGCGCCGCTTCCCCGACGGTATTTTTGCCACCACCGCCCGCGCACGGCTGGAGGCCCTCGCCACCCCGCCGGAACCGACCCCCGAGGATATCGAGAAAGCCCTAAAACTCACCCGCGCCGACCGCAGGGACATCCAGCGTGACCTCACGCTTCTGGGCTATAACACACGCGGAATCGACGGCATCTTCGGGCGCGGCTCCCGTGGCGCCATCGGTGACTGGCAAGAGGATCAGGGGCAGGAACACACCGGCTACATGACCGCCGAACAGATCGCCAATCTCGCCGCACAGGCCGACGCCCGCCGCGCCGTGATTGCGCGCGATGACAACTATTACTGGAATGCCACCGGCCTGTCGGGCCGCAAATCCGATCTGGAGCTCTATCTAGACCGCTACCCCGACGGCCTGCATTCCGACGAAGCCAAAGCCGCCCTCGCCGACATTGTCGCGGCGGAGCGTGAAGCCGCGGATACCGAAGCCTGGACCGTCGCCGTAGGTGAAAACACCGCCGACAGCTACCGCGCCTATCTGGCCGATTTCCCCGACGGCCTCTATGCCGATGTCGCCCGTGCGCGCGTCGAGGCGCTCGACCCGACCCCCGCCGAACCCGACCCGCTGGACACGGCGCGCGCGACCGAGGCCCGCCTCGGCCTCAATCCGGCCACCCGCCTGCTGATCGAAAGCCGCCTCAAGGGGCTGGGGTTCAATCCGGGCATCGTCGACGGCAATTTCACCGCCACCACCCGAAACGCCATCCGCGCCTACCAGCGCAGCAAGGGCCTGAACCAGACCGGCTATGTCGATCCGGCCACGGTGCGTTCGTTGCTTCTGGGCTAGGCAAAGAAAAAGCCGCGTAAAAACGCGGCCTTTCCGAAATCACAATGTCGGGGCGATCAGCCCTGACGTGCCTTGAAGCGGGGCTGTGTTTTGTTGATCACATAAACACGGCCTTTGCGGCGAACAACACGGCAATCGCGATGACGCGCCTTCAGGGAGCGAAGCGAGTTCTTGACTTTCATAGTCTCTCTCCTATCAGCGGCGCGGGTGTTGCGCCTGTTAATCTTGTCTCCATCCCTGCGGGGGGAATGGTGGGCGTAACTGGGATTGAACCAGTGACCCCTTCGATGTCAACGAAGTGCTCTCCCGCTGAGCTATACGCCCGAAAAGCAAGCAAGCGCTGCCTAAGCACCGCTCGCGTGGGGTGTCTATAAAAGGAGTCGCCACAGGGTTCAAGGGCTTTTGCAAAGAACTTATCCGGTCTATGCTTCACATCGAAGCCCGATCGAGGAATTTTATGTCGCAACCGGCCTATACACTGTATTCCCCCGAAAGCCCGCGCTCCTGCGTGGTGTTCAGCTCGCCCCACAGCGGCAATGAATACCCCGAGGACCTGCTGGCCATGACCCGCCTTGATTCGCACGCTATCCGCAGTTCCGAAGACGCCTTCGTCGACCGTCTGTTTGTCCGCGCGCCCGACTTCGGCGCTCCGCTTATCGCCGCCCGTTTCCCGCGCGCCTATGTGGACCTGAACCGTGCCGACAACGAACTGGACCCCGCCCTCGTGCGCGGCGTGCGTTATCACGGTATCAACCCGCGCATCGCGGCCGGCCTCGGCGTCATCCCCCGCGTCGTCGGCGGCCATCGCGCCATCCGCAGCGGCAAGATTTCCCTGCACGAGGCCAACCGCCGCATCAACCTCGCCTATCGCCCCTACCACGCCCGCCTCGCGGCCCTGCTGGAGGAACATCACGCCCGTTTCGGCATCGCCATCCTTGTCGATTGCCACTCCATGCCGCACGAGGCGATCTCGCATATGGATCACAGCCAGTCCAACCCGCCCGACGTGGTGGTCGGCGACCGTTTCGGTACCTCCGCCAGCGGCTGGATCACCGAAGCCGTCACCGAAATATTCGCCAGCGCCGGTTTCCGCGTCGCCCGCAACAAACCTTTCGCAGGTGGCTATATCACGCAGAAATACGGCCGGCCGACCCGCAACCATCACGCGGTGCAAGTGGAAATCAACCGCTCCGTCTATATGAACGAGCGCACCATCCGGCCGCGCGAGGACTTCGCTGCGGTTTGCGATACCATGGCCGACATCACCCGCCAGATCGCCGATCTGGGCTGCGCCACCGACAGTATCGCCGCCGAATAAAAAAAGGGCCGCGCAAAGGGCGGCCCAAGTCCAGGGAGGAAGTATCCCTCAAGGGGATACACGATGAATAACATCGCTTGATCTACAGTTATTGCTGCGATGCACAAAAGTCAATACCGCACTGCAGCATTTTTCCCGAATCCCCCTTGTCATTTCTCACGAGCGCTCCAACGGCAACCCCGCCGCCCGCTTGCCGCTCGATGCCGGCTACACCAAGGCCAAAGCCCTCAAGGGCGGTATGGTCGAGTGGACCGCGCTCGGGTTTGAAACCGAATCCCGATCCGGCGCGGCATAGGAAAAGGGGCGCTACTTCTCCGGAAGCCCGCGCCCCTTTTTTATCACCTCCGCCCCGAATTTCGCCCGTATCCGGTCCGTGGCCCGCTCCACCGCCGCCCGCTTCGGCGCATCCGGATCCAGCAGGTCGGGCGTGAAATCCGCGCCTGAAGCATCCACCAGATCGCTGATCCCGACCCCCAGCAACCGGAACGGCCCCTGCACCAGCTCCCGCTCCAGCATCGGGCGCGCGGTGTGATAGGTCACATCCGCCAGCTGCGTCGGCTGCTCCAGCGTCAACCGCCGCGTCAGCCCGCGAAACTTCGCGGTTTTCAGCTTCAGCGTCACCACCCGCCCCGCCATATCCCGTGCCTTGGCCCGGTCCGCCACCTTCTCGCTCAACCGCCACAGCCGCGCATCCAGCACGGTAATGTCTGCGGTGTCGCGGGAAAAGGTGATCTCGTTGGAAATACTCTTGATCGGCGTGCGCGATGACACCCGCCGCCGGTCCTCGCCGCGCGCCAGAAAATACAGCCGGTCGCCCATACTGCCATAACGATCCGCCAGATCACGCCGCTCGTATCGCAACAGGTCCGAGATTTTGCGAACCCCGTCCCGCTCCAGCGTCTGCCGCATCGCCGCACCAACCCCCCAGATGATCCCCACCGGCTTGTCGCGCAAAAACGCCTCGGTCTCCGCCCGCCCGATCACCGACATGCCACGCGGCTTGTCCAGATCCGAGGCGATCTTGGCCAGAAACTTGTTGTGCGACAGCCCGACCGAGCCGCTGATCCCCAACTCCTCCTCCATCCGCTTCACCAGCCGCGCCATCTGCGCCACGGGCGGCTCGCCGTGCAGTTCGGTGGTGCCGGTCAGATCCAGAAAGGCCTCGTCCAGCGACAGCGGCTCGATCTCCGGCGTCATCTCCTGCATCATGGCGCGAATGGCGCGGCTGACCTCGACATAAACCTCCATGCGCGGCTTGACGATCACCGCCTCGGGGCTGAGCTTCTTCGCCTGAAACATCGGCATGGCCGAGCGCACCCCCTTGATCCGCGCGATATAACAGGCCGTCGTCACCACCCCGCGCGTGCCGCCACCGACAATCAAGGGCTTGTCCCGCAAATCGGGATTGTCGCGTTTTTCAACCGAGGCATAAAACGCGTCGCAATCC